>JAPKBY010000094.1 GCA_028823185.1 Planctomycetota bacterium | reverse complement strand
TTCTTCCTGAGCCTGCGTGGCTACGACGCTCCAGCAGACCACCTCGCGTTGACCGATGACCTCGCGAGCAGAAGAGTTAACCTCGCCGCGCCAGGGCGCAGCCTCTTCCTTCAAAAGCCAACGGGCGCGGTTCCCCACCGAGGCGGCAGAGTCTTAGACGCGGCCTCCTCAGACTATGCGCTGCTCTTGCGCTGGGTTGAAGACGGCGCCCCATACGGCGGAGAGACCCCGGGCCTAGAGTCCATCAGGGTCGAGCCGAGCGATCCGACGATTCCATTGGCTGGTGGAACCCAACAGTTCAGAGTCCTCGCTACATATCGGGACGGCAGCGAGAGAGACGTCACCGCCCACGCCTTCCTTGAACCGGCGGACATCGAGATACTCTCTGTCAATGAGACCGGCAGAGCCACCGCCCTTCGGCGTGGAGAAGCACCGATTCTCGTCAGATATCACGGCCAATATGCAGCCACGACAGTCTTTGTCCTAGGGGACAGGGCTGGGTGGGAGTGGGATTCGCCACCTACGAATAATTACATTGACGAGTATGTGCACGAGAAGTTGAAGAAGGTGAATGTCACGCAGTCAGGCCTCTGCGACGACGCCGATTTCCTGCGGAGAGTTCACTTCGACCTCACGGGCCAGGCGCCGACACCGGATGAAGTCCGAACCTTCCTGCTCGATCAGCGCCAGACAAAGATCAAGCGAGACGAGGTCATAGATCGGCTGCTCGGAAGCTCTTCCTATGTCAGGCACTGGGCCAACCGCTGGTGTGACCTCCTTCAGGTGAACTCGAAGTATCTGGGAGCCACAGGCGCTGAGCAGTTCAGGGAATGGATCAAGGGGCAGGTCGCTAGCAACACCCCCTATGACAAATTTTGCGCGCAGATCTTAGGCACGAGCGGCACCACAGCGGACGCGCCCCCAAGCGCCTACTACAGGATCACTAGAGAAGCCGACCTGGTGATGGAGAACACGACTCAGCTCTTCTTAGGGGTGCGTTTCAGCTGCAATAAATGTCACGACCACCCCTTTGAGCGATGGACTCAAAAACAGCACTGGGGCTTAGCGGCCTACTTCGCACAGGTGAACCGCGGTACAGAGGGGGCGATGGCGGGAGATGAAAACATCTCAGATGCTACAGAGGGCGAGCTGACCCACCCAGACACCAAGGAGATCGTCGCCGCATCTTTCCCCTATGCGCTAGAAGTCGCTGCCTCCCCAGCAGCAGAATCATCGCGACGCTCAAAGCTCGTCAATTGGATAACTGCCGCTGAAAACCCCTACTTCGCGAAGAGCTATGTGAACCGGCTCTGGGGATACATGCTCGGCAGAGGCCTCATCGAGCCCATTGACGACATCCGGGCAGGCAACCCCCCCACTCACCCGGAGCTGCTGGACCGCCTCACTCAAGAGTTCATCCAAGACGGCTTTGATGTCCGAAGCGTGCTCAGGCTGATCTGTCAATCACGCACCTATCAACTCTCGCTAGCGACTCAGCAGTGGAACGAAGACGACACTGTCAACTACAGCCACGCGAAGGCCCGACGCCTGCCGGCCGAGGTGATGTTCGACACGATCCATCGCGCCACGGGGACGAAGGTGCAGTTCGATGGCGTAAAGCCAGGAGTCATGGCGACAGATCTCGTCGACAGCAGCGTCGAGGCGAGCGACGGGTTCCTGGGTCTCTTTGGCAGGCCAGCGAGAGAGAGCGCCTGCGAATGCGCGCGGTCCAACAACATGTCCCTCGGGCACGCCCTAAGTCTCGTCAACGGCCCAACCGTCGGCAACGCCATCTCAGATGACGAGAACGAGATCACAAGCCTTGTGCACTATGAGCCCGACGACGGAAAACTCATTGACGAGCTCTTCGTGAGGATTCTCTCGCGCCGTCCCAGCCCAGAACAACTAGAGCTCTTCAAGCAAGAGCTAAGCACGAGCTCGCTCGCTTCCATCAACGCCTTAAGGCCAGAGGACAAAGAGGAGCTGCTGAGCAGATACGCAATTTGGGAGAAGGCCCTCCCTCGCATCGCGTGGACGATCTGCGAACCAGGCTCCGTCAAATCTGATGCCGGTGCGCAGTTTGAGATCAGGGCTGACTCTTCTTTTGACCTCAAGGGGACTGCTCCAGAGAAGGACACCTACCTTGTGAGCGTATGGTCAGACCTAGACGTGCTGACAGGCCTGAGGCTAGAGACATGGAGGGGCGGCTCTGAATCAGGTAACTATGTCTTAGCTGATCTGAAGATCACAGTTCAAGGCATCAGTAACGCTGAAGGCCAAACGATCAAGCTCAAGGCTGCCTCAGCAGACTTCTCTCAGCAGGGTTGGGCCGTGGCCGGCGCGATCGATGATGACCCGAACTCCGGCTGGGGGATCTCCCCGCAACGAGACACGGCCCACCAAGCCGTCTTCTCCTTTTCTGAACCAGCCAAGACTCCAGGCGGAGCACACTTGCTCCTCACGATGAGTCAGCCATTCGGCACTAAGCACAACATCGCGCACTTCAGAATCTCGGTCACCGGCGCGTCCGGAGAGATCCGTTACCTAGACCTCGACGACGCCATGATGAAGGCCCTTGAGCTTCCCATGGAAGAGCGCAGCGAAGAGGCCCGCGAGGTTCTCCACGCCCGCTTCATGAGCAGCGCACCTGATCTGGCCACAAAGATACGACTCTCTTCAGCGAGAGACATCGCGTGGGCCCTGATCAACAGCCCTGCATTTCTCTACAACCGATAGAGGTTAACGGGCTCCAAGAAGCTCCATTGCCGGCACAGGCTGGGTGGCCCGCACAATTGTGCGAGCTAGCCACTGCGGAGCAAAAACTTGTTCCGGTGACACAAGCCCATGGTTGTAGACTTCACACATGCCCCACGCCGCCCAGCGATTCTGCGCCACAGCCCTCACCCTGCTCTGGCTAAGCGCCTGCAGCGATGATCAAGCGACAAGCGAGGCAGCGCCGAATGCAAACACAGAGACATCAAGTCTCTTGTCGGCCTCCCAGGATGTGGGCCTAGACGCGAGCGCAGATGGTTGGTCAACGGAGACTCTCGGCGACACGGCCAAAGCAATCCTCGAAGAGCTCATAGATATCGGGACAGCGCCCACATCTGAGCAGCTCCTGGCTCACTGCTCCGTAGACATCGCGGTCGGTGAGCTGCGACCAGAACAGCTAGAGACCATTCGCGACAGGGATGGATTTACCGTCATGCGGGCGACTGGAGACCGCCAGCCTCCGCGCTCTGGCGCGCAAGCACTCGCAAGCTCCCTCGCGCAACTATTCGCGCCCTATGACGCAGCCCCCACCGTACACATCAAGGTCACAGGCGTGGACTTAAGCGCTGGACCGGGAGGTAGCACGACTGCGCTCTATCAAGCGTCAGGAGTCTCCCGTGGACGCTCATACCAGCAGAGCGCTACATGGGAGACCAGGTGGAACGAAGCGGCGACCCTCATCACGAGCATGACCTTGCTCAACTACGAAGAGGTTCATGGCCCCCAAGCTGGCGGAGAACTCTTCACCGAGAAGACCCTGGGCCTCTTCAACACCGAGCTCGAGTCAGCAGAGCAGTTTCTCCCATCGCTCAGTCACGTGGCAGCGTCAGTGGACATGACGGTCGGCGCACAAATAACTTCCAGCGAAGGCGTCTCGATCGGGGATGTGAACGGTGACGGGCTAGAGGATGTCTATTTCAGTCAAGCCAAAGGGATGCCCAATCGGCTCTACCTCCAAGGCAGAGACGGCTCCCTCTTCGACGGCACCAGCCAAGCGGGAATAGACCTGCTCGATTCATCGATCGCCTCGCTCCTGCTAGATCTTGATGGCGATGGAGACCAAGACCTAATCGTCAGCGGCAATGGAGTGCTGTTCTTCGAGAACAAAGGAAACCTGCCGGCGGACGGCCAGCACCCATCCATCCCCCGCTTTGAGTTGAAGGTCTCCTTGGACATCACCTTCACATACTCCATCACCGCATGTGACTATGACCTCGACAGAGACCTAGACTTCTACATCTGTCGCTACCACGACACGCAGAGCACATTCCCCACGCCCTACCACGACGCTCAAAACGGGCCGCCGAATGCGCTCTTAAGGAATGAAGGAGACTGGTCCTTCGTGGACGTGACGGCAGAGGTCGGGCTACAAGAAAACAACCACCGCTACAGCTTCGCCTCATCTTGGGCTGACTTCAACTCGGACGGGTCACCAGACCTTTACGTCGCCAATGACTTCGGCAGAAACAACCTCTACCAGAACGAAGGCGGTAAATTCGTCGATGTCGCCCCGCAGTATGGAGTCGAAGACATCTCTGCCGGGATGTCTGCCGACTGGGGAGACCCCGACCAAGATGGCGATTACGACCTCTATGTAGGGAACATGTACTCTGCAGCAGGAAACCGGATCGCATACCAGAGGCAATTCCAGCCCGACGCCAGCGACGAGAAGCTCAACACCCTAAAGCGGCATGCGCGCGGAAACTCCCTCTTCCTAAATCAAGGAGGCGCCTTCACGGACGAGAGCCTCTCAGCCGCGGTGACGATGGGGCGCTGGTCTTGGTGCTCTCGCTTCGTCGACATCGACAATGACAGCATGGAAGACCTCGTCGTCACGAACGGGTACATCACAAGTGATGACGCGACCCACGATTTGTGAAGCTTCTTTTGGCGCCAGGTCGTGGCGCGCTCACCTGACAAAGCAGAAGACACCAGCGAGGAGTACGGGCAAGCGTGGGCAAAGGTGCTGGAGCTGATAAGGGCGGGGCAATCTTGGAGCGGAAAGGAGCGACACTGCATCTTCCTCAACACCGGAACCTCTTCATTCGCTGACGCATCGGCTGTCAGCGGCCTAGATTTCGCAGATGACGGACGCGGTCTAGCCCCGGTCGATTGGGACGGCGATGGAGACCTAGACCTGTGGTTCACAAATCGCACCGGGCCTCGCGTTAGATTCCTCCTTAACAACAGCGAGAACAACGAGCGCTACATATCCTTTCGCCTGACTGGAACAGGCGCCAACCGGGACGCCATAGGCGCTGAGGTTGAGCTCCACCTCATGGATCAAGAGGACAGACGCTATGTCCGGAGCCTAAAGGCAGGCAGCGGCTTCATCAGCCAGGGCAGCAAGTGGGTCCACTTTGGCCTTCCGGCGGACGCAGAGATCTCGAGCGTCACCGTCCGCTGGCCCGGAGGCGAGGCGAAGAGCTACAGCGGCGTTCACGCAGGCGCTCGCTGGGAAATCAATGAGGCGATCGCTGCGCCCAAACTCTGGAGTGTGGGCATGCGCGAGATGAAGCTCGCTGACGGAGCCCTCCCCAGCGAGGGGGAGAGCGCTACAGCGCGCATCCCCGTCATCGCCCCCCTACCCCTCCTCGGCCTTGCAGAAGAGCTCCCTGACGGCACGAGCCGTCCGATTGAGACTCGCTCTAGCGGCGGCTTGCTGATCACCCTTTGGGCAGGTTGGTGCGCCAACTGCAAGCGCGAGCTGAACGAGATGAGCGCCGCAGCCGATGAATTGAGCGCAGCAGGAGTACGGATCCTCGCCTTAAATGTAGACGAGCCGAGCGAACGCGTTGAGGCGGACTCCTACCTCACTAAGATCAACTGGCCCTTTGAGCGAGCGAACGCAGACAGCGACTTCTTGAGCATCCTCGAGACAGCGCAAAAGACACTCTCGGCAAGACCAAAACCCGAAGTCATTCCCACGAGCTACCTGCTCGACAATGACGGCCGACTGCAATTCATCTATCGCGGTCCAGTCAGTCCGGAGCAAGTCATCAAAGACTCCAATACATTCGGTGGCAGCCCATCAGAACGGCGAGACAGCTTCGGCCTCTTCCCCGGATGGTGGTCAAGCGACATCGTCCCAACGAGGTACAGGAAGATGGCCATCAACCTGAGGAAGGCTGGCCACTCAAAGATCGCCGCGGAATACCTAAAAGGGATCACGCTGCGTGGAAGCCAAGACGAAGCCCCCGAGTCAGCCGTCAACAAGATCTTCGGAGTCGAGGTGAACACGGGATCAGAGCTGCTCAAGGCAGGAAACGTCGAGGAAGCTCGACAGGCCTTCGCTCGCGCCGTGAAGCTGAAGCCCAACAGCGCAGAGGCCAACAAACTCCTTGGTGTCTGCCTTCAAAAGCTGGGGCTAGACACAAAGGCATTGCCACACCTCAAGCTGGCTGCGAGACAGAACCCGAGTGACGCGGAAACTCAAAACGATCTAGGGCTCTCACTTGTGAAGACCGGAGCGACAGCGAAAGCCGCGGCCGCTTTTAAAGAAGCGATCAAGCTGGACCCGACCCTCGCCAAGGCGCACCTCAACCTTGGGGTCTACCACGCTCAAAACGGGAGATTCGATGAAGCCCTCGCCTCTGTCGCTGAAGCCGCCAAGCTATCTCCTGACTACTTTGAGGCCTGGGTCACTCTAGCTCAGCTGCACAATCTCGCAGGGCGGCACGAAGAGACTCAAAAGACCGCCAAGAAGGCATGGCAGCTAAATAAGGCTAGCGCAGACGCGCTCTATTTGAACGCGCACTCGCTCTCACAGCTTGGGCGCAAATCAGAAGCGGCGGCATTGCTTCCGGCGCTCCGCCGTATCGCGCCAGCAAAAGCGGCGCAGATAGAGAGCTCGCTCTAAGAGACGGTCTCTTAGAGCCGGGGGCTTCAGCCCTGCTTCTTGTTGGTGGACTTGATCAAGCCCGCCTTCAGAAGAGTCGGGTAAGCGCCATTCTTAGAGACGGTCTTGAGCGAACGAGCTGAGAGTCGGACCCTCACGTACTCATTGAGCTCGGGGACCCAGATGCGCTTCTTCTGAACGTTCACCTGGAAGGTGCGCTTAGAGTGCCCGG
>JAPKBY010000093.1 GCA_028823185.1 Planctomycetota bacterium | reverse complement strand
AGGGCTGGATGATGCGTTTGGCTGAGAAGCAATCGGAGCAGCAGGCCTCGATGCAAAAGATGCAGCAGCAGCAACAGCAGACCAAGCAGAAGGCGCGTAAGAAGCGTAAGCGCTGAGCCATTGAGCGCCACTGGCGACACCATCTGCGCGATCGCGAGCCCGCCCGGTGGGGGGGTGAGAGGTGTCGTGAGGATCTCTGGAGAGAGAGCTCGCTCGATCGTAGAGAAGCTCTGGGCGGGAGACTCTGGCGTTGAGCTTGGCGGGTCTCGTGGGGTTTTCCGCGGTCGTCTCTTTGACGGGCTCGGTGAGCAGCCGCTGCTCTTGCTCTGGATGCCGGGTCCGCGCTCCTTCACTCGGGAAGACGTCGCTGAGCTGCATCTGCCAGGGTCTGCGCCTCTCTTGAGGCGAGCGCTCTTGAGAACTGTTGAGCTAGGCGCGCGGGTAGCTGAGCCGGGAGAGTTCACGCGCCGCGCTTTTGAGAGCGGTCGCATTGACCTCTCACGCGCGGAGGGTGTGCTCTCTGTGATCGAGGCCCGTTCGATGGCGGCTCACCGCTCCGCGGTCGCGCTCCTCGTCGGTGGGCTCGATGAGAGGATCGGGCGCTTGCGTGATTCTCTTGATGATTTGCGCGCGCTCTGTGAGTCGAGCTTGGACTTCGATGCGGACGACACGATCGATGTCCCGACCGAGGAAATTAGGGCTAGGCTCAGTGAGCTGCAGGCCTCGTTGGAGGAGGCTTGTGGTTGGGAGGCTGCGCGCGGTCTTGAGGCTGGAGTTCCGCGCGTCGTGCTCATCGGTGCACCCAATGCGGGGAAGAGCGCGCTCTTTAACGCCCTCGGAAGCGGTGCGCAGGTCGCGATCGTGAGTGACCACCCTGGGACTACGCGCGACAGGCTCGTCCGAGATTGGCGTCCGGGCGCAGCGCTCGTTGAGCTGGCGGACATCGCTGGAATAGAGGAAGGCAGGAGCGCGCCGGATAAAGCGGCGCAGCGAGTCGGAGATGCGGCGCGCTTAAGTGCAGATCATCTCTTGTGGGTGGTCGACTCGAGGCGCCGGGATGAGCTGGAGCTGGAGAAGGAGCGCTCCGGATTGCCTTCGGGGGTGACAAGGACCCTCGTGTGGTCTCAATCTGATCACGAGGATGCTCAGGCGGCGCCCATGGGTTCGCTCGGTGAAGAGGGCTGGGTGGCTTTGAGCTCGTTGACGGGAGAGGGCCTTGAGGCTCTGGGGCTTGCCGTGGCAGCAGCTCTGGACGGTATTAGCCCATCACATTCTGGGAGAGAGCTGTCTGTGAGGCACACAGAAGCCCTAAATAAGGCATCCGAGGCTATCGTGGACGGTGTTCGGGCCTGGGAGGATGGGCTCCCCTTAGATCTCCTCGCGGCCCAACTCTCCGAAGCCACGAGCTGTATCGATCAAATCACTGGGAGGACCACGCCTGAGGACCTCCTAGACCGGATCTTCTCTCGGTTCTGTCTCGGAAAGTGAAGCTCTGGCGCTCTCAGGGCAAGAACCCTCTAAGTGCCGTTGAGGGCTGATTGACACACAAGATGTAGTGTGTTCTTCTAGTTTTACGAACCTCGATTTGAGGCTTAACGAGGGGGGAGTTTCTCAGGGGGAACTGCCGCTCGCGGGCTCATGAGGTCTGTTTTATGAGGTGCACTCGCTGTAAAGATGACAACGACCGCGTCGTTGACTCACGGACCTCCGCGGAGGGAACTGTGATCCGAAGGCGGAGGGAGTGTCTATCGTGTTTCCTGCGATACACCACCTATGAGCGCATCGAAGAGACCGCAGTGCGCGTCGTCAAGAAGAGCGGCGAGCGGGTGAGCTTCGACCGTGACCGCATCCTTACTGGCATGTTGCGAGCTTGTGAGAAGCTGCCTGTGCCTGTCGAGGAGCTCGAGATGGCGTGCGCGCGGGTCGAAGCGAAGGTGCTCGAGGAGCATGACAGTGAGGTCCCCAGCGCCGTCGTGGGCAACTTGGTCATGGAAGAGCTGCGTGGTCTCGATCAAGTGGCCTACGTTCGTTTTGCGAGCGTTTACCGAGAGTTTCGTGACGTCTCGCAATTCCTCGAAGAGCTCGGGCCAATGGTTCACAAAGAGAAGCTCGGCAAGAAGAAGAGCGCGAGCAAGGAGGGTGATTGATGAGCGAGTCAGGAGATTCGAGTCGCCCCAACGCGCCGGAGTGGATTGAGAAGCGAGACGGTCGTCGGGTGGCCTTTGATCGTGAGAGGATCGCGAGCGCGGTCGCGCGGGCGCAGCTCGCCGTCGGAGAGGATGACCCTTCCTTTGCCATGGAGATCGCTGAGCTCGTCGAGTACTCCCTCGGGCGGCGCCACGCGGAGGCTGTACATGTCGGGACGACAGGGATTGAAGAGATTCAGGATCTTGTCGAGCGTGCGCTCATTGAGTTGGGGCGTGCTTCGGTGGCGAAAGCCTACATCCTGTATCGAGATCGAAGAGCTCGCGCTCGTGATACAGCGCCGAGCCTCTCTGAGAGCGAGACTGCACGCGGAGTACGTGTCGTAGACACAAATGGATTCAAGCTCTGGGACAGGGCTCGTGTCTCCACGGCGCTTGTCGCAGAGCTCGGCTTAGGGCGTGAACGTGCAGATGAGATCGCACAGCGAGTTGAATCTCGCATCCTCGCCTCTGGATTGCGCCGACTCACCGAGGCCTTGGTGCGAGAGTTGACCCTCGCAGAGCTCCTCGCCGCCGGACACGCTGATGCCATTCAAAAGCACGAGCCAGTGTCGCTGTCGAAGCGCGAGTTTGAGCGACATCTGAGCACCTCAGTCGAGAAGGGTGAGCGATTGGATGAGGGCTTGGGTGGCTCGCTCTTCGCTCGCTGGGCACGTCAGGAGCTGTTGCCAGAGCGCTTCCTAGCTCATCACAGAGCTGGCAGCCTGCACCTGGTGGGTGTCGATTCCCTTCACCGCTTCCAAGAGTTGGCTGTCCCGGCAGATGTGCTTCTGCCCGGCGCGACTGGAATGAAAGCGCCCTATCAATTGCTCGAGGAGGTCGCGCGGATCTTGCCCTCAGTTGAGCGCGGTGTCGTGATTGAGGGCGCCGCTGGCCTCTTTACGACGCTCTCTCGAGCCCGTGGTGCAGAGAGCGCGAGCCCGCTCTTCACCTGGCTCCTCGCAGCGCGCTCCATGGCGCGTGCGTCGGGCCGTCGCTTAGACATCGCAAACCTCGGCAAGCGCTCTCCCGCTGTCTTCTGTCGCTTCGCTGAAGAGCTCCTTCGCTTGGAAGACTCGGAAGGTGTTGGAGAGTTTACGCCGCGGCTCTATGTCGGCTTAGAAGAGCTCGAGGGCGCGCTCAGTCACTCTCCGCTCATCAGCGAGACGATCGAACGACTCTTAGAACGACACCTCTTGATCCCGACCTTTAATGGTGACGCGGAGCAGGTCGTCGGTGAGGTCTGTCGAAGGCGTGCTCGCGAGACGGGTGCGATCACTGTCGGAGCTGTCGTTGCCTTGGATTTCGCGCGCCTCGCGCGTCGAGCTGGCCCCTGGCGCGAAGAGCGCCTCCTGGCTGATATGAGCGAGCTCCTCTCGGACGCTCTCGATGGCTTGGCTGCGATCGCTGAGTGGCAAAGGGCTCATGTCTCACAGCGCGTGGCAGGTGTCCGGGTTCGCGTTCGCTACACAGTGGCTCCAGTCGGCCTCGCAGAGGGGCTAGCCTTGCTCTCAGACGGTGAGACTCGGTCTGACCAAGGAGCCCGTCTCCTCGGGGTCTGCGCAGAGGCGGTGCGCCGCTTTGGCATGGAGCAGGGCGTCGACACCTGCATGGTCACCGGGGCTTCAGCTGAGGCAGCGGAGCGCTTCGCCTCGCTGGCCGCCCAGGAGCGCCCTGTCGACCAGCCGCTGCTCTTCGAGCGCGAAGAGGCTCAAGTTGCCCCTCTCGGATCGCTCTCGCTCGGTTATGGCGGCGCTCTCCTCGAGCGTGGCCCTGCCTCACTCGCAGAGCTTCTCGCGACCATTCGGGCAGGCGTCCTCATAGAATCTACCGGCGCTGACAGCTGTGTGGACTTGAAGTACCTGCAAGCTTTCAATGCAGAGCGCCGTAAGCAACGCCACCAGGCCGCGCTCGGCCAAGATCGTCCTTCAGCTGCGCCCGACGCAGCGCTTCCTTTTGACGTCGAGAGCGCAGCCCTCGACACTCGTCACTGACCCCTCTCCCCACGACGCACCGTATGCGCCTGAAACGACTCGAGCTATTAGGCTTTAAATCCTTCGCTGACCGAACAGTCTTCGACTTTGGAGATCACACCATGACCGGCATTGTCGGTCCTAACGGCTGTGGTAAGAGCAATGTTGTCGACGCGATCCGTTGGATCCTAGGTGAACAGCGCCCGACCTCCATGCGAGGGAAGGACATGACGGATGTGATCTTTAAGGGCTCAACCAGCCGCACGGGGATGTCCTTCGCGGAGGGTTGCGTAGTTCTCGATAACTCCTGTGGGACGATCGAGGGCCACGGCGCTGAGGTCTCTGTGACGCGACGCGTCTTCAAGAGCGGTGAGGGCGAGTACCTGATCGACGGCCAGCAGGTGCGCCTAAAAGATGTGCGCGAGATGCTCTTTGATACAGGGCTTGGAAGTCGCGGCTACTCCGTCCTTGAGCAAGGCCGGATCGACGCAGTCCTCTCCTCAAACCCGATCGACCGGCGCAGGATCTTTGAAGAGGCGGCAGGCATCAGCCGCTATCGCCAGCGCAAGCACGAGTGCGAGCTGCGACTCAATCGTGTTCAGCAGGACATGGAGCGGCTCGATGACGTGGTTCGAGAGCTCGAAGGACGAGAGCGCAGCCTCAAGCTTCAAGCGGGGAAGGCGCGCAGATATATCGAGGTGCGTGACAGCTGGCGAAGCAAGCGGACTTGTCATTTAGAGCAGGGCTATCACGAGCTCTCTGAAGACCTGGGTGAGGTCCGCGGGCGGATGAGCACGCATGAAGAGGCCCTGGAGAACATGCGCTCCTCTCGAGAAGAGGTCGAGCGTGACCTCTCTTTGCGTGATATGGAAGAGGGCGCTCTGCGCGCTCAACTCGATCAGGCGAGCGCGAGCTCGTCACGCCTGGAGGGAGATGGCAGAGAGCTCGACGAGCGCCGACGGCAGCTCGCTGCGCGCGCGATGGAGCTGGAGACCTCAGCGGAGCGTGAGTCAAAGCGAGCTCGGGAGCTTGAGGAAGAGATCCTTCGCAGGCGCGAAGAGCTCGTAGAGCTCGGCGGAGAGCGCGCGGAGCTCTTGACCGATCTTGCCGTGAGTGAGGCTCAGGCCAAAGAGGCGCGAGAAGGCTCAAAGGAGGCGACTCGACGCTACCGGGAGGCTCGTGCTCAAGCAGAGCAGCAGAACGAGCAAGTGCTCGGCGCCCTCCACTCTCGCACCGAGGCGAGAAACACCATCGGTCACTTGCGTCAGGCGAGCGAGGGTATCGTCGGTCGCGTTGAACGCACCAGCTCACGCCTAGAAGAGGCGCGTCAGGCGCTGCGTAAAGGTCAAGAGGAGTTAGAGCGCACGAGCGCTGAGTTCGTAGCGGTCAGCGCGAGGCTCTCAGCCGCTGAGGAAGCGACGGCTCGGACTGAGCGAGAGTTTGAAGATCTTGAGGAGGCTGCCGCATCTGCCGAGCGCAGACGCTCAAAGTTAGAGATCGAACACGCCACCGTCGTGAGCCGCGCGGACGCCCTCGGTGATCGAACTGAGGAGCTTGATGGCCTACAGGAGGGTGAACTCATTGCCGCTGTCGATGCTGGCGATGGGCCGATCCGAGCAGAGGAGCTGGCTGGACTCGTTGCTGACAGGCTTCACACCAGCACCGATTTCGCGCGCGCCTTGGACTCCGTCTTAGGTGAGCGATCGAGAGCCTTGGTCGTTGCCAATGTGGACTCTGCCCTGCGCGTCGCCGGGTGGCTACGCGATGACGAGCGTGGCACTTGCGCGCTCACGCTCGGAGAAGGCTTTGGAGCCTCCTCGGAGCTTGACTCCAGCGCTGCCTCCTCCCGCCTCGGCGCGGTGGGCGCCCTGATGGATCACGTGCGTGTGGATGCTGGGTGTGAAGCCTTGATGCGCGCACTTATTGGAGATGTCCTGCTCGTAGAGAGTATCGAAGCAGGGCTGAGCGTCCTCGCTCGCGAGAGCTGCTGGCGCTGCGTTACACCTGCTGGAGAGCTTGTCGATGCGCAGGGGATCCTCGCTGGAGAGCGCCGCCTGACGCAGGGCCTCGCAGGGCGTCGCGCACGTATCGAGGAGCTCTGCCTTGAGGCGGAGGGCTTGAGCGCTGAGCTCGCGGCCTTGGAGGGAGACCTTGAGAACCTGAGAGGACGGCGCGTCGCTATTCGGACCTCTGTGGAAGAGGCCGCTGCTGAGCACGAGCTCGCTCGCGCTGCTAGCGCAGACGCTCAGGTCGCAGAGAAGGCTGCGTTGTCCCGGATGGGTGACGCTGAAGAAGCGGTTCAGCACGCCACGCGCGAAGATGAGCAGGTCTCTACAGAGGCGGCGGGCCTAAAGGAGCGCATCTCGACCTCAGAAGAGACCTTGCGCGTAGCTGAAGAGGCCTTCGAGTTTGAGAACACCTCCTTGCAGGGCATGGAAGATCAGCGACGCTCTTTAGAGGAGGAGCGTGATGAGCGACAGCGTTCAGAGGGCGGTGTTGAGATTGAACGAACGCGCCTTGCTGAGGCCTCCGCAGGCATCGAGCGAAGGGCTGCGGATTTAGAACGTCTCATCGGAGACTATGCGGGCGAGCTTGAGCGAGTGCGGAAGCAGTCGGAGGAGCACAGCGGAGGGGCAGAGACCTCGGTCGCTGAATCGGAGAGTCTCGCAGAGGCCTCGGCCAAGCTGCTCGCGGAGCGCGCCGATGCTGATGG
>JAPKBY010000092.1 GCA_028823185.1 Planctomycetota bacterium | reverse complement strand
AGCCTCGGAAGGGTGCTGATTTCTGGTACTGTTCTCTCCTATGAGAGGGGCGAGCAGAGGCTCGTTCTACCTCTCTGTTAAGCGAGACCACACCAGCGATTCCGCCGAGATTTCTTCATGACCTTCTGGAAAGAGTTCAAATCCAAGAGTTGTAGCTCCCGCATTAAGGCGAGCGTTAAAGAGCAGGTTCTAGAAGAGGTCGTTGACCTCCTCGTAAAGGGCGGCGAGCTTGAGGCCAGCCTGCGGGATGATGTGCTCAATGCGCTCCTCGCAAGAGAGCTGCTAGCTTCCACAGGCGTTGGGATGAACGTCGCGATCCCTCACGTAAAGATCAAAGGCCTCGAGCGAGCGATTTGTAGCCTCTGCGTGACGAAGGAAGATATTGACTGGAACGCTGTCGATGGAGAGCCCGTCAACATCTTGTTCACTGTGCTGCGTCCTGAGCGAGCGACTGATGAGCATGATCCAGAGGAGCACATCAAGCGCATGTCTTGGATCGCACGTCTTGGTCGGGAAGCAGACTTCCGACGCTTTGTCCAAGGGGCAAAGACCAAGGCTGAGATGCTCAGCCTCTTGAAAGAGATGTCATCCGTCTGAGCGGTCGAAGAGTTGACCTCGAGGAAAAGGTGGAGCTTCTTTGAGCGCAGCTGAAAAGAGATCCATCGTTAAGACGGTGAAGATCGTGAACCCTGAGGGGCTGCACGCGAGACCTTGCCACTCGGTCGTTTCGCTGGCGCGCGAGTTTGAGGCCGAACTACGCATCGCGAATGGAGCTCACAACGTCAACGGACGGAGCATCCTAGAGCTCATGACATTGGCAGCCTCTAAGGGGACGGAGCTTGAGATCACGGCCTCTGGAGAAGATGCCGTCGCCCTGATTGAGGCGCTCTCTAGCTTGATCTCTGCCGGATTCGCTGAGAACGACTGAAGCCAGAGACCTCGACCTGTCGAGGAATGACATCAGCGGGGAAGGTCTCGCGCCCTTCAAGGGTGTACTCCGCTCGATCTATGGGCATAGCGACACTATTAACGCGTAAGCAATCACTCATTGGCTTGGACTTCGGCATCTCGTCGATCAAGCTCGTTGAGCTCTCAAAGTCAGGGGGAGAGCTCTCCCTGCTGAGTTTTGACTCTGTCCCTGCAGCGCAGGGCATTCAAGGAGCCCTAGAAGCGTTGCTGGCGCGTAGTGATTTCGCAACCCGACAGGTCGCCCTAGCGGTCGGCGGACGCTCTGTCTGTGTTCGTTACGCTCGCTTCCCGGAGATGCCTAATGCTGAGCTGATCGAGGCCGTGAAGCTCGAGGCAGACAGATTGCTGCCATTTGAGGACGCAGATATAACGCTCGATTGCCAACGGCTGCCGCGCGTGAAGGGCGAGTCTGAGAGCGAGGCTGTCCCTGTCTTGGTCGCTGGTTGTCGGACAGAGTTCGTCGAAGAGCGCGTCGAGGCTGTCCTAGCTGCAGGGTTCACTCCGACTCTCGTCGATGTCGATCTCCTAGGCCTAGTCAATGCGTGGAACTTAGACGCACGCCCTGAGCGCGCGTCTACCGTCGCTCTCGTCGATGTCGGTGGGGCGAGGACGGGGATTGTCCTCGTGAATGACGGGACGCCGCGCTTTACGCGCGAGTTTGAGCACGGTGGAGGTGACTCCTCGGTGAACTCAAGACGTGAGGGAGACGCCCCCATTAGTGTGAGCGGAAACTCGAATGAGGTTGATGCGCTCGCGCGAGAGATCGCCCTCAGCGTTGAGTATGCCGAGCACAATGAAGGCCTTGAAGTCGAAGAGATTCAGCTCACCGGTGGCGGCGCGCTCTTAGAGGGCCTCGCTGAGAGGTTGGCTGAGGAGGCTCGCCGACCGGTAGAGATCTGGGATCCTATGAAGGCGATGGCTGTGAGATCTAAAGACGGAAGCAGCGCTGATCTCGGAGATCGCGGCCCGCTCTTTACGGTCGCTTTAGGGCTCGCTGCGAGGGTTCTAGACTGATGATTCGTCTCAACCTCCTTCCTGTTCATCACCGACGTCGCCGCACGCCTGCGAAGTGGATGGCATTCATGTGTGTCGTGGTAGCGCTCAACTCGACGCTCTTCGCATGGTGGACCTTTTCAGAGTTCGGAATTCGACTCGCAGTCGAGGCTGAGCTGGATGTCCTGCGCTTAGAGCTCAAGGGGATCGAACCCCAGCTGGATCATCACGAGGCTCTTCAGCGCGAGCGCGCACGTCATGCCAGGCGCGAAGAGACCTTACGAGGGATCGCTGCTGAGAGCATCTCCTGGACAGCAAAGCTCGATCAACTCACCGATGTGGTCACGCTAGGGGATGAAGACGGCCGCCATATGGTCTGGTTCAATGATCTCACCGCAGACATCAATAGCGGAAGGCGTGGCGAGGAAGGTGGAGAGCTCCGCGCTGGCGGAGTCTCGGGCTCCGAGCGCTTCGCAGAGGTCGCTGATTTCTTAGATGACCTCGTCGCTTCGCCCTTTGGGAGTGATCTCGGCCTTCCGGCACCCCCTGAGGGCTCGGCTTCACTGGTCGACTCTGAGCTTCAACCCTCACTCGTTTGGTCATTCCCCCTCCAGCTAGCGCTGAGAGCAGAGGAGGATCGACTGTGAGCGGGAAGCTCGTGCGAGCGCTCCTCGTCATGACAGGCCTCTTGACCCTTGGGTTGAGCGGGATGGTGTGGCGCTCAAACACCGGGATCAGTGAGTCAAGGCAAGAGGCTGAAGAGTTAGCTGAGCGCATCCTCGCCGAACGCGCGCGTCTCGTTCAAAACCCCGGGCTCGAGCAAGACGTGCTCGTTTTCCGTGAGATCTCAGGACGTATGGCCGCGATCCTCCCTGATGAAGAGGGACTCAATGATCTCGTTCGTAGCCTGCAAGGCTTCAGTGAAGACTCCGGGGTCAATATACGCAGCCTCAGGCGCGCGGCTCGGCGCGGGGTCCCGAAGCATGTCGAAGACTTCCGTGAGGTCAGCTATAGCCTTGAGCTTGAGGGAGACACCTTCGAGCTCTTAGCCTTCTTAGATCTCGTGGAGAGGCATGATCGCTTTTTGCGTGTGCCGAGGCTGAAGATCGATGCCGCTCGCAGGCAGTTTGAGAGGGGTGATGACGGAAGCATAAAGCACACCATTCGATTGGACGTAGAGACCTTCGTCTTCGAGCCAGGCTCTGAGGCTGAGCCCGTCGCAATTGAGTGGGCTGACTGGAAGTTGGATCGCTTGAGGGGGGAGGTCAGCGAGCGCAGGAGAGCGCTTGAGCCGCAAGAGTATGACTACCGCGGACGTCGCGGTCGCCGCGACCCTTGGGTAGACCCTCGTCGTGAGAAAAGCCCAAGGCGCGAAGAGGCTCAGCCCGACCAGTCGGAAGCGCTCGTCGGTCTCTCCGAGCGGGTCGCAGATGCGTGGTCCTCTTGGCGCGCGCTGGGAGCTGTGGAGTCTTCGCTGGAAGAGGCCCGGTTGTCAGAGGAGCTAGAAGTGAAAGTCGTTGGCCTGGAGACGGAGACTCGGCGTCTCTCTCTCTCGCAAGGAGCGGCGACTTCAGAGCTAGACTCTAAGGAAGAGCAGTCTGTGCTCGCTTCCTTGAGAGAGCTTCGATTGACACTAGACGAAGCTCGTGGAAATCGTGGTCCTTCTATCGCACATCTTCGTGAGGTGCACTCTGCGATGGAAGCGCACGCAGAGCGAGGAGAGCATGCGCTCGCGCTGCAGGCCTTCTCTGTCCTCGAGCCGGATCTGAGCTGGCTCGCAGAGGATGAAGATCGTGAGCCCCTCGTAGTCGCGCTGCGTGCGGCTGCTGCGAGCTCTGGCGCTGTGGTTGAGTTTGACGCTCTGGGGTTCAGCCCGGATGGGGTCGCCATCTTGAATGGCAACGCCGCAGTGCTCATCGCTGGTCGTCCGATCATCGCGGGTGAATCTCTCTCTGAAGAGGTCGTCATCCGCTCTGTGACTTCAAGTGAGGTCGTCTTTGAATTCCGTGGCGTCGCGATCGCGCGCCGCGTCCATAATCATTCCCCAAAGGCAGGGGAGAGGTGAACCATGAACCGTGCACTCCTTTTTTTAATTGTCATTCTCGCCTCCGTGTCAGGCTCCGCTTCTGCTCAAGCTCCTTCAGAGGGGCTGCGTGTAGACCTCTCGATG
The DNA here is from genome assembly GCA_028823185.1 of Planctomycetota bacterium. Classification (GTDB taxonomy): domain Bacteria; phylum Planctomycetota; class UBA1135; order UBA1135; genus JAKVCE01. The sequence goes on along the minus strand of JAPKBY010000092.1, from coordinate 2,746 downwards.
GAGGAGGGCACCCTGGGAAAGGCTGCAGGGATCGTTCGCAAGGCGACAGGCGCAAACATCGTCTTCCTCGGTGATGGAGCCGAGTTGGCGCAGCTGCCTGTAGAGCTAGAGCTCACGAACGTGCGCTGGCGCACCGCGCTAAAGCTCGCTGTAGAACAGGCCGGATGTATCCTCGAGGAGGATCGAGACGGGATCTTGCTCATCTCGAGTCCGCCGAGGGTGTCGCTTCAATTTCCTAGCGCTGATCTCGTTGAGATCATCGACACAATCGCTCTCGTGGCAGGGGCAAACGTCGTAGTCGGCCCCGAGGTGGAAGGGGTCGTCTCCGTGCGCTTCACTGATGTTCCGTGGCGTGACGCCTTAGATGTCGTCGCGCGCTCGCGCGGCTTTGTGGTGATTGAGGAAGACGGCGGCATCTTGAGGGTCACAGATCCAGCGCGTGTTGAAGAGCAGTTGATCTCTCACACTTATCAGCTTCGCTTCTTGCGTCCGAAAGGGAACTACGTGCCGAAGCTGGAGTCTGAGTTTGTCGCTGGCGGCGCGACGCCCCCGGAGGGTGGAGCGATGGAGCGCTTCAGCGTTTTGCGTGCCCTTGAGAAGGTCCTCAGCCCAAACGGCGCGATCGAGTACGTGGACGCTCGCAATGCGATCGTGGTCCACGACTCCCTTCATGTCCATGACCAGGTGCAGTCCATCCTCGATGATCTTGATGTGATCCCCGTGCAGGTCTTTTGTGATGTGAAATTTGTCGCTACAGGAAACGCTGAGCTGCTCAATCTAGGTGTCGACTATGGAGACACAGGACCGTCGGTCTCTCTCTCCGGTGGGCAAATACCGACGACCTTTCCTTTTAGTCTGGGCGCAGGTGGCTTTGAGGATGACTTCATCGCTAGCGCTGACGGCACCGGACCCTTCCTAGACCCCCTGCTCAACGGCGGTGAGGCACCTGGGAACACCTTCGTCCCTCAGACGATGTTCGGGACCCTCTCCTTCACTCAGGTCCAGGCGACTCTGCGGCTTCTTCAGCGAGACACGAGCACTGAGGTGATTCAGTCTCCCAAGATCATCGCTCTCGATGGTCATGAGGCGACTATCTTCGTTGGTGAGACCATCCGTTATGCAGAGGCAAAGTCAGAGCAAGGTCAGGCTGGCGGTCTTCAGTTGGCCGTGGGGGAGGCAGATCACTCGCCCGTCGAGGTCGGATTTCAGCTCCTCATCAGGCCACAGGTCGTGCCAGGCACTGAGACGATCATCATGGAGGTCATCCCTAAGGAGACGAGCCTCTCAGGCAGCGGTAGCTCACCTCTCGCCCCTCAGGGCTTCGAGTATTACACCCTCGGCGCGGCTGGGTTGGAGGGGTCGATCGCGCTGCCTAGGACCCGCTCATCTACTCTCGTCACGACGATGTTGATTGAATCGGGGCAGACGGCTGTGATCGGTGGCCTTACGACTGAGGCGGAGACAGGGACTGAGACTCGGGTGCCCATCCTCGGAGATATACCGATCTTAGGTCGTCTCTTCAGGCATGACGCCAAGAGTCATGAGCAGCGGAGCTTGCTGGTTTTCATTCGTCCGACCGTCGTGCGCTCAGATGGAGAGCGTGAAGCCATCTTAAGGAGGGAGCTAAACATCCGGCGGGATGGCCTCAAGTATGAGTTGGAGCGCCTGATCGGGCCTGAAGAGGTGGGAGACGTCCACTAGTGGGTCCCGCGACTGGGTTTTAAATGAAATCCCAGTTGAGGCTACGCAGTAGAGCCTAGATCGGTGACGATAGTTCTTGTGGCGAGGCTGACCCTTGTTCGGACCCTCGGGTTCGAAGAGCGCGCAGCCCCACACACATTAGGCCCTCAAAGGCCTTCCAACGAACTACGTACAGTGTGACCCAGATGGGTCGCTAGATCGAGCGCCGATGCGCTCGTCTCCTTTCTCAGACCAACCTGTTCCTGGCTGCCGCCTAAGAGCGCTGCTTGAGCCCCTCTTCTCCTCTTCGGAGGCCGAGGATGCTTATGCGCCTCATCGTCGCGCCCTCGAAAGAGCTCGCGGCGACTCTCAGCGCCCGGAACACGCATCTTTTATTAACTATGACGGACCGATCGAACGCGGGAGATCTGAATTCTCCCGACACAAACGACAATAGCCAGAGCTCCTCTCCCGGATTCGGTGAGATGAGCGACACAGGCTCCTCACAATCCAAAGACACTGAAGCGCCGCGCCGCAGACCGCGGAGGCGGAAGAAAGCTAGCGCAAGTGCAGGCAGTACTTCAGAAGGCAGTACTTCAGAAGGCAGTACTTCAGAAGGCAGTACTTCAGAAGGCGGAACCTCCGAAGGCAGAACTGCGAACGAGACCTCCTCAGAGGGGGAGGGACGGCCGCGCCGCTCAGGAAGACGGCGCAAGCGTTCGGCCTCTAGCGAGGGGGCGGAGGCAAAGAGCTCCACGGAAGGTGGAGAGTCGACCGCGAGCACCTCATCTGAAGCATCAGAAACCGAAGGTAAAGACGGTGAGCGTCGTGCCAGAGGTCGTCGAGGTCGCCGTGGTGGCCGCCGATCTAGGCGCAGCGGAGAGGAGAACGAGAACAAAGAGGCTTCGAAGGAGCCCACGACTGCAGGCTCTGCAGCCGGCGAGACCAAAGATGGCGCGAAGGAGGCTTCTGCGGCAGGAGCCACCCCTGAAGAGGGGGGGCGAGGTCGCAGTCGCTCGCGCTCTTCTAGGAGCAGAAAGAGGCGCAATGACTATTCAAATGAGGC
>JAPKBY010000091.1 GCA_028823185.1 Planctomycetota bacterium | reverse complement strand
TGAAGAAGGCTGTTCAGATCCAAGCGGAAGACTGGATACATCACTTTTTTCTCGGCGAAGTGTGCCAGGAGTTGAGCCGTCACGAGGAGGCGCTAAGGGCCTTTGAGCAGGCCTTGCTTCTCAATAGCAACGCTCGCCATATCTGGTTAGAGCTCGGATTCTCCGCTGCCTACACAGGCAAGTTGAAGAGAGCTGCAGAGGCCCACCAGCGGGCCGCTCAAATTCAAGGTGCGAACGATCCGCGAGTGCAAGCGCTTGGGCAGTTGATCCTCGGTCGTTGAAGATCTCCTGCTGTTTAGACCTCGCTGTTTTTACGCTGACCTGATCTGCGAGATCTTCAGGTCAGCGCGAGCTCAGGGGCTGGCTCTTCGGCGAGCTCTTCGACTGAGGGGCAAGAGCAGATGAGGTGCTTGTCGCCATAGCCATTGTCGATGCGGCCGACGTAAGGCCAGAACTTGTGCTCGCGACTCCAAGGGGCGGGCCAGGCGGCTTGCTCTCTTGAGTACGCGTGCGACCACTCATCAGCGGTTACAGCGCTGGCGGTGTGGGGAGCGTTGACGAGCGGGTTGTCATCGTCAGGCAGGTGCCCTTCTTCGATCGCCCGGATCTCTTCGCGGATTCCGATCATGGCGTCGCAGAAGCGATCGAGCTCTGACTTAGATTCGGACTCAGTCGGTTCGATCATCAGCGTCCCGGCGACAGGGAAGGACATCGTCGGAGCGTGAAAGCCGTAGTCGATGAGCCGCTTGGCGATGTCTTCTGCGCCGATGTGGGCTGACTTTTCAAAAGGCCTGATGTCGAGGATGAACTCGTGAGCGCAGCGACCTTGCGCGCCCCTGAAGAGGACGGGGTAGTGATCTTCGAGTCGAGTCGCCATGTAGTTGGCGTTCAAGATCGCGACCTCTGTGGCTTTGCGCAGTCCTCGTGCGCCCATCAGCGCGATGTACATCCAAGAGATGGGGAGGATGCTAGCGCTGCCGAAGGGAGCGGCGGAGACAGCTCCGGGCTGGCCCTCTGTGCCGCCCGTGAGCGGGTGCGCAGGGAGGAATGGGGCGAGGTGAGAGGCGACGCCGATCGGACCCATGCCAGGACCCCCACCTCCGTGAGGGATGCAGAAGGTCTTGTGGAGGTTGAGGTGGCAGACGTCTGCGCCGATGTCTCCTGGACGGCAGAGGCCGACCTGAGCGTTCATGTTCGCACCGTCCATGTAGATCTGTCCGCCGTGAGCGTGGACGAGCTCGCAGATGCGTTTCACCTCGACCTCGAAGACGCCGTGTGTCGAGGGGTAGGTGATCATGATGGCCGCGAGCTGATCAGCGTGCTGAGTCGCGCGAGCCTCTAGATCTTCGAGGTCGATGTTGCCCTCTTCATCGCATTTGACGGCGACGACTCGCATCCCTGCCATCACGGCGCTGGCGGGGTTTGTGCCGTGCGCAGAGGTGGGGATGAGGCAGATGTCTCGCGCAGAGTCACCCCGAGATTTGTGCCAAGCTTGGATCGCGAGCATGCCGGCGTACTCGCCTTGTGAGCCCGCGTTCGGCTGCAAGCTGACGGCTGAGAACCCGGTGATCTCACACAGCATCGACTCAAGGCTGGTCAGAAGCTCTGCATAGCCAGCCGCTTGGCTGGTTGGGCTGTAGGGGTGGAGCGCTCCGAACTCGGGCCAAGTGACGGGGATCATCTCCGTCGTGGCGTTGAGCTTCATCGTGCAAGAGCCCAATGGGATCATCGAGGTGGTTAAAGAGAGGTCTCGTGATGCAAGACGGTTCAGGAACCGGAGCATCTCATGCTCTGAGTGATAGCTCGTGAAGTTCGGGTGGGTGAGGTAGCTAGATTCGCGGGCATAAGGCGCTGAGTACTCCAAGGAGGTCTCTTCGCAGAGCGAGTCTAGGTCGGTGTCTCCGCCGCCAAAGGCAGCGAAGATCACAGCGAGATCTTCGAGGCGAGTCGTCTCGTCTAGAGAGATGCCCAATGTCTTGGAGTCAATCTCACGGAAGTTGACGCCGCGCTCTCTCCCGAGCTTATGGATTGAGCTGGCCCCGCCTGTAGGCCGCACACAGAGGGTGTCAAAGATGACGCCGTCTTCGACCTCATGTCCTAGAGCGCGCAGGCCTGTGCGCAGCGCCTCTGTCAGGCCGTGGACGCGGGTGGCGATCGCGCGAAGCCCTTCTGGTCCGTGATAAACGCCGTAGAAGGCGGCCATGACGGCGAGGAGCACCTGCGCTGTGCAGATATTGCTGGTGGCCTTGTCACGGCGGATGTGCTGTTCGCGGGTTTGCAGCGCCATTCGCAGGGCGGGCTCTCCATGTGAGTCGCGGCTCAAGCCGACGATGCGTCCCGGGATCTGGCGCTTGTGCTTCTCGCTCGTGGCGAGGAAGGCTGCGTGGGGACCGCCATAGCCCATGGGGACGCCGAAGCGCTGGGCTGAACCCACGACGATGTCCGCGCCAAACTCTCCAGGAGAGCGGAGCAAGCAGAGCGCCAAGAGATCAGAGGCGACGACCATGAGAGCGCCTGCGTCGTGCGCGCGCTGAGCTGTCGAGGCGTGATCATCGCAGCGCCCATAAGTGTCCGGGTATTGAACGAGGACACCGGAGACATCAGAGAGATCTTCAGTGCTTGGGTCGCCAATGCACAGGTCAATCCCGAGCGTCTCGGCGCGGGTGGCTAAGACGGCGAGTGTCTGAGGGTGGCATCGGTCGGATGCCACAAAGCGAGGCCGCTTGCTGCGCGCGATCCCGTGACACATGTTCATCGCCTCAGCGGCAGCTGTGGCCTCATCAAGGAGTGAAGCGTTTGAGATCTCCATTCCGGTCAGGTCGGTGACCATGGTTTGGAAGATGAGGAGCGCCTCAAGGCGGCCCTGGCTGATCTCTGCTTGATAGGGCGTGTACTGCGTGTACCAAGCAGGGTTCTCGAGGACGTTGCGCAAGATCACGGGAGGTGTGATGCACGAGTAGTAGCCCATGCCGATGTGCGAGGTCATGACCTCGTTCTTCTCTGCGATGCCTCTTAGCTCGTCTAAGAGGCCTTGCTCTCCGCGCTCGCGTCCGAGATCTAGCTCGCGCTTCAGGCGGATGTCAGCGGGCAGAGTTTGATCGATGAGTTCATCGAGGCTGCTCACGCCTACAGTTTCGATCATCGAGGTGATGTCGTCATCACTCGGACCGATGTGGCGCCGCACGAAGGTGTCAGAGGGAGAGTAGGGTGAAGGCTGGGTCATGGCGTTGATCGCGTTGAACGGTTCAGGCCCGCAGGCTTTCACGCCCCCGGGCCCGCTCGTGGGTTCTCAGTATAGGGCTCTGGGCCAATTCTTTCTCCCCGTGGAAGCCCTCCTTCAGGAGGTTTTCTCAGGCCCATAGCTGATTAGTTCGAGCCCAAGGCACCGGAGTTGGTGATAGCCTGACGGTGTGTCACGAGCTCTCCTCTCTGTCCTCCTCTTGAGCGCCTGCTCTGCTCCAAGCGTCGACCATTGGGTTGAGGTGCCGGGCGCACGAGTTCATGCGCGCGTAGACGGGCCGAGAGATGCCCCGGTCGTCATCTTGGAGAGCGGGGCCGGACAAGATCTCAGCGTGTGGCAGGCGGTCAGAGATGATCTGTCAGAGATCGCACGAGTCGTGACCTGGTCCAGACCCGGACTCGGCCGCTCGGAGTTGGGGCTCGTCGGGCGGGGGTCCCCTCAGATCGTGAAAGAGCTGCAAGAGGTCCTTGAAGCCCTCGAGGTCGAGCCGCCCTATGTCTTAGTCGGACACGCGCTCGGCGCCTTTCATGTGCGCGCTTTCGCAGCTCTTCACAGGGAAGAGGTGAGCGGGATCGTCCTGATCGACCCTAGCCATGAAGATTGGTTAAAGAGGTCTAGGTTGACCCGTACAGAGACTGAGTGGCGTGACGCCAGAGACGCCTTTCAGAAAGAGGTGAACCTCCGCTCTGAGGGTGTGCGCAGGGAGTATGCCTCGCTCGAACAAGACACGGCCAGGATGACTCGTCTGCCTGTTTTGCCGGCTGTCCCTGTCTGGATATTGAGCTGCACGCGCTTTGGGGAAGCAGAAGAGCGGGCAGGGCGACGCCCAGAGGATGTGATGCTTTGGCAGGAGCTGCACGCTGAGCTAGCGAGTGAGATGCACATTGATTCAGTCGTAGAGCACCAGGTCAGGCCTGATTTTGGGAGCGCAGTCTTGAGCGAGCATCCAGAGGCGGTCGCTGAGGGGGTGCGCTGGGTGCTAAGGAAACTAGAAGAGCGCTGAGGGCTTGATGGAACCTGCCCCTTTCGAGGAGTAGCTTTCAGGCATGAGCGTTAACAAGATTCTCGAATCGCAGTCTATGGATGCAGGCGCAGAGCCCGCCCGCTCCCTCGCCGAGACGATCTCAGAGCAAGTCTACTTGCTCACAGAGAACGGCCTCGCGGGCGCCGTGGTCATCATTGTCTCAGCGATCATCTTCGGGAAGATCGTCGACAAGCTCTTGCGCGTGACGATGAACGTCTGGGTAAAGAAGAGCGACACTCCGCTCGATGACCTCGCGTTGGAACACCTCTCGGGTCCAGTCGTTCAAACCACGGTCCTGTATGGGTTGTGGGTCGCAGCGAACCATCTTCAGATTGAAGAGGCGGGCGCGAAGCTCTTCGTGATGAGGGTCATTCAGACCTTGCTCGTCATGATCTGGAGCCTCGCCACCTTGAGGCTTATTGATGAGTTCTTGCGACACGCGAGCAAGAAGAGGGACAGGTACAGGATCGTGGAGAACCGCACCTTCCCGCTCTTCTCGAATCTCTCGAAGCTGGTCTTGGTCGGGGTCGCCATCTATGGAGTGATCCTTGTTTGGGATGTGAACACTCAAGCTTGGCTAGCGAGCGCGGGGATCGCAGGTCTAGCGATCAGCTTCGCCGCGAAGGACACCCTCTCAAACCTCTTCGCGGGCGTCTTCATTATCGCTGACGCTCCCTATCGCATCGGCGACTACATCGTCTTGGAAGGCATCGGAACGCGCGGAGAGGTGACCAGCATTGGTCTCCGTTCGACCCGCGTCGTCACTAGAGATGATATTGAAATAACGATCCCTAACGCCGTGATCGGCGGAGCGCAGATCATCAACCAGACCGCTGGTCCGAGCCCCAAGATGCGCATACGAGTTCCGGTCGGAGTCGCTTATGACACAGACGCTGAGCAGCTGCGCGGCATCTTAATGGAGGTGGCAGACGCTGATCCGATCGTTTGTGAAACGCCAGAGCCGCGCGTGCGCTTCCGAGCCTTCGGAGCCTCTAGCCTCGATTTCGAGCTCTTGGTCTGGGTGGATGACCCCGAGGATCGCGGCAAGGCGGTGGACTCGCTCCTCGATGCCGTCTTGACGAGGCTGCGCGCAGAGAAGATCGAGATCCCTTATCCCAAGCGCGACCTCTATTTGAAAGAGCAGCCGAGCGCTTAACGCGATGCTCATCCTCGAACAGCACTACCTCACTTGTCTTTCCCAGGCTAGCTATCTCGTGGGCGACTCTGACGCCGGGGTAGCTGCCGTTGTTGATCCGAGGCGTGATGTGGGCGTCTATTTAGAGGCAGCGGAGCGGCTAGGCGTTGAGATCAAACACGTCTTGTTGACGCACTTTCATGCGGACTTCCTCGCGGGCCATCTTGAGCTGGCTGCGGCCACTGGCGCCAAGTTACATCTCGGCGCGGCGGCGGTCGCAGAGTTTGACTTCGACCCGCTCGCAGATGGAGAGAGCCTAGAGCTCGGTGAGGTGTCCATTACAGCGATGGCGACTCCCGGCCACACACCTGAGAGCACTTGCTATCTCGTGCGCTCCCCGAGGGATGCCGAGCCCCACGCTGTGCTCTCAGGAGACACGCTCTTCATCGGTGATGTGGGTCGACCTGACTTGATGTCTTCGGTGGGTGTGACGGCAGAGGACCTCGCGGGTTCGCTCTATGATTCGGTGCACGGGAAGCTCCTCGCGCTCCCTGATGAGACGGTCCTATACCCTGGTCATGGCGCTGGCTCTGCCTGTGGCAAGAGCCTCTCTTCTGCGCTCTCTTGCACGATCGGTGCGCAGCGTGCCACGAACTACGCTCTGCAAGAGATGTCGAAGGAGGCCTTCGTGGCCGTGGTGACAGCAGGGCAGAAGCCCGCACCTGCTTATTTTGGGCACGACGCGGCGCTCAATAAGCGCGAGCACGCCCTCTTGGATGAGACCTTAGAGCGCGCTCTCACGCCGCTCTCCATGGAAGCTGCTCTAGAGGCTCAGGCGGAGGGCGCGGTCTTGCTCGATACGCGCGATGGCGCGGACTTCGCCGCGGGCTTTCTGCCCGGAGCCGTCTTCGTCGGGCTCAGCGGTCGCTTCGCTAGCTGGGTGGGGACCGTGCTCGCTCCAGAGACTGAGATCGTTCTCATCTGCGATCCTGGCATGGAGCGTGAGGCAGCTACGCGTCTTGGACGCATCGGATATGACCAGGTGCGCGGTTTCTTGGAAGACGCGCCCCTGGCCATGGCAGAGCGAAGCGATCTGCGGCAAATTCAGCGTGTCACCGCGCAAGAGCTCGCGGAGCTCTTGGCTGCAGAGGACGAGCTCGCTGTGATCGATGTGCGGGGTGAAGGAGAGTTCGAGTCGGGAAGGATCGCAGGAGCGGGAAACCTGCCGCTACAGCGTTCGGAGGAGCTCGTCTTGGAGGCGCCCGTTGAAGGTCGTCATGTCCTCCATTGCCAAGGTGGTTACCGCTCGCTGATCGCAGCGAGCTTGATCGCGCAACGTACGGGCGCGCCGCTCACGGACCTCATCGGCGGCTTTGAGGCTTGGGAAGAGGCTGGGCTAGAGATCGCGCACTGAGCTAGTGCACTGAGCTAGTGCGTCGACCAATAGGCGTCGAAGTAGCTAGAGCTCTCAGCTCTCTCATCACAGAGGTCGGCGAGC
>JAPKBY010000090.1 GCA_028823185.1 Planctomycetota bacterium | reverse complement strand
CTCATTCGAACCGCTGATACCATCGGCGGTATAGCTCATTTTCTGGATCCAACTCTCGCGCGAGCCCTGCTTGAGTCTTGGCCTCGGGGTTGCTGATCGCCTTTCGTCCCCGCTGCTCTCAACCTGGAAGCCTGCGGAAGCCATTCCGCTCATGATGCGACCGGAGAGGAGCTGCGAGAGCTGGTAGCGGTAGCCGGCGTTTAAAGGGTCTAGATCGACAGCTTTGAGCAGGTCTTCTTTGCCGCCAGCGGTGCTGCCTCCAAAGGCTCTGGCCGTACCTCGCGCCGCATAGGCGCGGGCATCTGTGATGCCTCCCTCGATGGCGGCGTCAAGGTCCGGGAGCGCCTTGGCGAAATCGAACATTCGGACAGAGCGGAGGCCGCGCTTTAAGAGCGCCTGCGGCCCGTCAATAGGCACCTCTTTTATGAAGGTCTTCCAGTCGGTCTCGAGCTTCTCTGTGTCTTTGATTCCGAGGCGGTCCAAGAGGTGGCGTCGGATCTCGGCGGGGCTCGCTTTGAAGCCTACTCCCGTGGTGTTCGCTGCTGGGACTTGATCGTAGTCGATCCCTTTAAAGCCTGTGTAGAGCTCGCGGAAGAAGCGCGCGAAGTTCTTAGCGCTCTTGCCGTTGTTGTGATTGTTGAGGAAGTAGACGAAGGACCACGCGTGCGCGTACTGGAAGCCGTCGAACTTCTCTCGTGTGATGTTGAAGAGGTCTTCTAGCTTGGTGTCTTTGCCGTCCTCGATCGCCTTTTGGACGGTGAGCACCCTGTCTGTTTGGAGCATGCCAGGGACGATCTTGATCTTTCCATTCTTGGCGACCGTCACCTCGGCGGAGCCGAAGTAGTCCGCCACAGCCTCGTTCAGCCAGATCTGCGGCTCGTACTGTTGATCGATGAGGAAGGTCAGGAGGTGGGTGCACTCATGCAGCCCGACCCAGGTCGCTTGCTCTGGCTCGCCATAGTTGTGGAAGAAGTTGAGGGTGTCGTCATGGGCCCAGAAGTAGCCGAGCGTGCTGCGGCCGACTTGTGCGCCGACGTCGTTCGACACCTTGATGAACTCCTTGTGGCTCTTGTAGATGTTGACCTTCATCTTCTTGCGCTTGTAGGAGAGCGTCGGCTTGATCCCGATCTTCTTGTCCATGAGCGAGTAGTAGGCCTCTAAGAGATCGGAGTAATACTCGAGCCACTCCTCGCTGGTGTTGGTCTTGAAGACGAAGTGCTTTGTCTCTTTGACCCATGCGTTCCGCCAGTCAGAGTGCAGCGCCATCTCGTCCGTCTTCTTCTTGGAGGCCGCATGCTCCTTCTTGAGCCGGGTCTCATAGCCGGACTTTGAGTACCACTTGCCCCGATAGCGGACGTAGCCATCTGCGAGCTTCTTGCGCTCGTTCTCGTCCTTGGGGACATAATCGGACATGTCTCCTTCCACCTCGACGGCTTTGATGCCCTCCTTCGAGAGGAGGAGGATCTCCCCGGCCTCGAAGGTGAGGCGATAGCCTTCGCCTTCTTCGCGGACCTTCTTCGGGGAGATGATCCTGCCGTCATCGGTGATCACGCGGTCGGCGAAGGCGGGGGAGAGCGTGAAGACGAGCGCTGCTGCGAGCGTGAGTTGAACGGAGTTTTTCATGTTTATGATTTGAGCGTGTACCGCTCCCAGGAGGCGGTCATCTCTTCCCAGTTGACGCCTGCGAAGGCGCGCTCTACGGCCTTCTCGCGTGCGGCCCCTTGGGCCTCTTGCACTTCCCAGAAGGGGGCGTCTTCAGCGATCCCTTCCTCGATGCGGATCTCTAGCCACTCTTCATTCAAGGCGATGAGGTAGTCATCAAGGATGGAGTCCCAGTCATCGTTCCAGCCTTGCGCTTTCTTCTTGCCCGTGCGCAGGAAGTAGACGAGAGACCAGCCCTGTGCATAGTTCTGTCCGCCACCGACGTCGTAGTCGTTTTGTCCGTAGTACTCGCCTTGTGTGAAGTTGACGAGGTCTTTCAATGGCACATACTTCTCTAACTTGATGGCCTCTCTGATGGTTTGTACACGCCAATCAAAGGGCTTCAATGTGAAGCGTCCGCCTTTTAGCTGGTAGCCGCTGAAGACGTCTCCGGTGCCTTCGTTGTACCAGCTGTGTGGGGAGAGGTTCCCGTAGAAGTAGAAGATGTACTGGTGGAAGGCCTCGTGATTTAGCACGGCCCATGTGTTTCTCCTGCCGCCGCCGCCTTGGTCGTCATAGAGCACGAGCTCTTCGTCACGGAAGTTCCAATAGCCAGCAGAGCCCGGAGGTCCTCCGTATTCGCTGTACTCACCTCGACTTGAGCAGACCCTGACGACGCTGCACCTTGAGAGCTCCATCGGGGAGGGGCCCGAGGTTTTAGAGCGACCGACTTCGGCATCGCTCGCGTCTCCTTCCTCTTCTGCGCGGGCCTTGGCGGCCTCTGCGAGCCGCTTTGCGGCTCTGGCGCGGAAGCGTTGGGCGTCAGCGACCGGGTAGGTCTCTCCGTATACCTTCCTGATCGCCTCCAGTCTCATCTCAAGCTCGCGCAGGAAACCTCGGTCATCACTCGATGTGACGATGAAGTAGTTCTCTGTCTCGACGAACTGCCAGCCTGGCTTGGAGCGCATGTCTTTTATCAGGGCAGCTCTCTTTGAGGAGCGGTAGGCGCTGTCTCCTTCCTTTGTCTCGCCCATGTCGATCTCTTTTATCTCGAGGCGACGCATGCTCTTTCCGAGCGTCTTGTAGACAGACTCCCACTTGCGCCACTTCTTCTTGTCGGCAGGTCCGACAAAGAGGTAGGCGACGACGAGGTCCTCAGACAGGAAGTATTGCATCGCGTAGACATGGACGTCGGAGCCGCCGCGGGTGCGTGCTGTGTAGAGGACCTCTTTGCTCGGGACCTTGTCGACCTTTAGGTCTTTGGTCTCAGAGCGCCTAATGCTAGAGACGCCGTTGAAGCAGCGGTCTGCATATTTATCCAGCGCCTCGTCGTAGTCATAGGCGCGCTTGCTGTCTGACTCACGACGGTCAAACTTGACGAGGAATGCGTCTAGGAAGAGATAGTCGCCGCCCGAGAGGGTGTAGTGCTTGTTGAGCCTAGGGGTGAACTTACCGACCAGTTGATTCTCGTCCGGCTGAGGAGGGATGTAGTCCCAGTCCTTGGGCGACTTGATCTTGAAGCCTAGGTCGACGTCGTCCTGGAATTCATATTTGCCAGCCTTCGGAGTTTGAGCGAAAGCGGTCGGCGCGTTTACAAGCAGCGCAGCTGTGGCGAGCACGGGGAATAAGAGTGCGCGGCTGAGAAGTGAGGAGTGGATCATGAGCGGTGACCTGCGGTGCGTTTGCGACTTAGATCTTTGAGGCTCGGCAGAAGGTGAGGCATGGAGTGTTGAGTGGTCGCAGCGCGTGCTGCCCCTCTAACTCAATGTTCTGTCGCGCTTAGCATATGGCGATGGTATGGGTGCTGAAGCGGGCCATCAAGGATCACCTCTTTGATGAACCGAGTTAAAGGGCCCGATGGGCATCTACGCAGACTGTTCCAGCACAATAGCACCTTTTTGCATCTCTCTTTTCAGTGTTACTCTTGGGGGTCTTTCCAGAGGCCCCCCCGTTGTGTTGTCGATGCATTTGAGGGAGTTCTTGCCGCTCATACTCAAGCCTCGCAGACTTACTCTCAATGAACACTAAGACAGCGACTCTCTCCATTCTTGCGCTCTTCCTCATAGGAGGTTTAGGGGCTCTATTGTCGGTCTCAAAGGACGATCGGGCAGCGGCAGCGGTTGGCCAGCATGTGGAGGTCAGCGATGTCGAAGTTGAACAGGCCGGCGAATTAGAGGCCTTTGAATCCTTCGGAGAGTCTCGGGGGGTCGCATCACTTCTTCCCCCACGAGGAGTGCAAAGCGTAGACATCGCTGAAATGGGTCAGGCGATCGACGTGGCGTCGACTCCGTTCACAGGAAAAGTGGTCGGCCCTAGAGGCGAGGCCATCGCTGGGGCAGAGGTCCAAGTGAAGAGGGACTTCGGGCCAAATAGCTTCAGACCCACCTGGGCGGGGTCGTCTTCAGAGCCCATCCTCACTGATTCAAGCGGCGTCTTCTTGGTGAGGGAGCTACCCCGCAGTGCCTTGAGGGTCGAGATAAAGGCGAGCGGCTTCGCGCCCTTCAGCGAGAAGCTCGAACGACAGCAGGTCGGTCCCGGCAATGTCCCGACGTCTCGAGGAGATCTCGGAGTCTTCACTCTGGAGCCCGGAGTGACCATGCGTGGGGTCGTGATCGATGCCTTCGGGGCACCTGTCTTTGAGGCCGCCTTGCATTTAGAACAATCAGAGCAGAGAGGAGGAGTCGTCTTTCTAGAGAGCTTGGCTCAAGAAGAGCCTGACGCTGTGACTGCGCAGGATGGAAGCTTCTCCTTGGAGAGCGTCGGCTTGGGACCTTGGGCCGTGACGGCCAGCCATACGGATCATCCTTCTGCAAAAATCACGGGCGACAGCGACCGGGTAGGTTTGCACCCCGTAAATCTGCAGATTCAACTGCCTGAGGGGGGCATGATCACCGGTGTCGTAGAAGGTACGGAGCCTGAGACCGAGTATGAGGTCGTCGCGAGGAAGAGCTCGAACGATTGGGCAGGGCTGGACTTCAACCGGACAGCTGAGGTCGAAGAAGGCGGGCGCTTCATGTTGCAGGGTTTGTTGTTAGATGAGGACTATGATCTCTTCGCAACGAAGGCTGCTGATAAGCTGCCGTTCGGGTTCAACGAGCCCGTGTCAGATCGAGTCAAGGCTCGTACTGGGCAGGCTGGTGTCGTGCTTAAGATGCTCGCTCCTGCCGGAATTCAATTTCGCGTCATAAGCGCTGAGACAGGAGAGCCTGTAGAGAACTTCCGTGCTGAGGCGGGCTCTTGGGATCTCGAGGCGCTGAGAGATGAGCGGGGCAAGGTCCTCATGAAGCACCCAGATGGGCGCGCGCATATGGATCTGACCTGGCAATACACAGATGGCGGTGGGTCGAAGCTTGTGGTCGTAGCTCAGGGCTTCGAGACTTTTACGCTGGACGGGCTAGAGCTCATTCAAGGGCAGGTGCTTGAGCTAGGAGAGCTGCGACTCAAGCCCGCGTCGGTGCTTAGAGTGCACATAACCTCAGGGGAGTCAGGAGCGCCGGTCTCGAACGCGCGCGTCTCACTCTCAAGGGTCGCTTCACGGCAAGCCTTTCCGTCAGGAGCAATGGGGGTAGAGTTCGGCTCGACAGGGGTCTCGGTGAATGGGGCCGATGAAGTGCTCAGGGGTTTTGACCTTGACCGGAGTGAGCGGACAGATGCGGAGGGCTGGGTCGAGCTGACAGTGGAGCCAGGGCTACGTTGTTCCTTGGCGGTCGCCTCACATGGCTTCGCGGACCTGCTCCTAGCTCCAGCGATCTATCAAAGTGGAGAGCTTGAGCTGCGCCTTATGAAGGGCGGTCGCGTGCGCGTCGTCGTTGAGCGGGCTGATGGTGAACCTGCGCAAGGGGCGAGCGTTGCGATCCGAGGTGAGGACACTCCATGGGGGGAGAGCTCTCAGGAGACAGGCTCGCTCGGGGTCGCAGTCTTTGACCACCTCAGCTCAGGGACTCATGCATTCAGGCTGTTGGAGCCAGACTCAAGCCCTTTTAACATCGTCGTCATGAGCCCTGACTCCACATTCGTCTCTGATGAAGACTGGACGCTCGTTGAAGTTGTGGAAGGCGCAGAGCAGGAGCTTGTCTTGCGTCAGGCAGCGCGCGGAGTCCTCTTCGGACGAGTCACAGAGGGAGGTAAGGCCCTTCCAGGAGCGACCCTCAGCCTGAGGCCCTGGTCTGAAAATAGTCCTGAGAGCCCTCTCTTTAATCAAATGGCGATCTTCGGAGGCGGAGGAGGTGAAGAGCGAAGCAAGGGGGACGGGAGCTATCGGATGAATGAGAAGTCAGTGGGCGAGTATGAGCTCTTGGTCAATCACGCTGGGCGTGCGATGCAAGAGACCTTCCGTGTCACGCTTGCTCCCGGTGAGTCGGAGTTCAACGTAGACCTGTCGATGACAGGCATCGAGGGATACGTCTTCGATGATGAAGGCCGACCTGTGGAAGGAGCCAAGGTCGTCGCTATCAAGCAGAACTCGGTGGGCAATGAAAAGCGTGCAGCCTTCGCTGTTACCTCGGATGAGATGGTCTTCGAGCTCGCGGGTGGTAGCCTTGGATCTAAGACGGACTCAGAGGGGAAGTTTCAGCTGAAGGGGCTCGTGGAGGGGGAGAAGCTGCAGTTGAAGGTGAACAAGGAACCATTTCAGCCCTTCATGCAAGAGCTCCGTGCTCTCAGTATCGGAGAGCTTCGAGATGGCCTGCGGGTAGTCCTGCAAAGAGGTGGGAGCCTGAGGATAGAGCTCGTCGATTCAAGTGGTGCTCCTGTTGAATTCGCGAGCGTAGTGCTGACGCGCCTGATCGATGGGGAGCCGCTGGGCGTGGTGCGGCATGGAGTTAGCCAAGAGGGGCTCGCGACTTTTCAAGGGCTCGCCGCTGGCGAGTGGGAGGTGGAAGTCTCTGCGTTTTCACTTATGAGCAACGAGGGGCCCGACGTGGAATCACAGCAGAAGCGCGTCGTGGTCAAGCTCGGCGAGAGCGTCAACGCGCTCTTCCAGTTTTGAAGATAGTGGACGACTCGATGAAGCCGGGTGACGCCCAAGTGGCTGATGGTCGCGGGGGCTATGCCGCCTTGCTCTTAGACCTAGACGGGACAGTCGTGGATCCGAAGGGTCAGATCAGGGAGAGCACACGGCGCGCGGTGCATGCGCTCAGTGAGTCTGGTGTGAGGGTGATGATCACAACTGGACGGTCTGCGACAGCGACCGAAGGTGCTATCGCTGAGCTCGGCCTGGAGGGAACTGCGGTGGTCTTCAATGGCGCTGGTATCTGGTGCCCACGAGAGCGGCGACTGCTAGAAGAACAGATTCTGG
>JAPKBY010000089.1 GCA_028823185.1 Planctomycetota bacterium | reverse complement strand
GCCGTCGCTTGAGCGCTTGGCGGCGCTCGGATGCGGAGTGCCCACGATGGGCCTGCGGGAGATCGTGGCTGACACCTTCGCAAGACATGCAGGCTGCATGAGCTCAGCTGTAGGGAGGGAATCATGCGAATCGCGCGTATCCTGACCCGGCTAAATCTGGGAGGCCCTGCGCGCCAAGCGCTGGCGTCAGATCCCTTGCTTGCACGCCGCGGGCACACCTTGCGACTCTTCACAGGCGCACCTCAAGAAGGGGAAGGCGACCTCTTTGACGAGGCCTGCTCTAGCGGATTAGACGCTGTCCGGATCTCTGGTTTGGGGCGCGACCCGAGGCCGACCGCTGACCTCTCAGCTCTCCGCCAACTTCGTCGTGAACTGGATGCCTTTCAACCTGATGTCGTCCACACGCACGCGACCAAGGCGGGGCTCTTGGGCCGCTTGGCCTCGAGGGGGCGCTCTTGGGCCCGCGTTCACACCTTTCATGGGCACGTGCTCGAGGGCTATTTCTCTGCCCCGATGTCTCGGGCTTTGCAGTGGTCGGAGCGCAGGCTCGCGAAGGGGACAACTCAGCTCCTAGCTGTGAGCGAGCAGACCAAGCGGGACCTTGTCCGTTTAGAGGTCGCTCAGGCTGCCGAGATAGGTGTCGTGCCTCCGGGTGTTGAGCTCTCTAGCTTGCTCGAACTGAGCGCGAAGAGTGGGGCGCTAGGCGCTTCGATTCGGGGAGCTTGCGGCTGTTCCGGAGATGATCTTTTGGTCGGAGTGATCGGTCGTCTCGCTGAGGTCAAGCGACCGGAGCTCGCCTTGGAGGCCTTTCGTCTCGCTAGCTCCAAACAGCCTCGCCTGCGTTTGGCCTTTATTGGTGATGGTCCTTTGCGGCATGAACTGCTCTCCTGCCTCTCGACTTGGGGAGCCAGTCAGCGCTCTCGGGTCACTTTTCTCGGTAATCAATACAAGATGGAGAGCGTCCATGAGGCTTGCGACATGATCTTGCTGAGCTCGCGTACTGAGGGGATGCCGGTCGCGCTCATCGAAGCTGCTGCTGCTTGCTCGCCAGTGGTCTCTACTCCAGTCGGCGGAGTCCCTGAGCTCGTGGTGGACCGCGAGACCGGGATCCTAGCGGAAGGAGCGCAGGGCCTCGCGCTCGCGCTTGCCGAGCTCGCGACGGATGACGCGCTGAGGATGAGGCTTGGGCGTGCAGCGCGTGCCCTGGTTCGTGAACGCCACAGCGCCAAAGCTCTGGCTGATGCTCTCGAGAGAGTCTATGCCGAGGTGGCAAGTGAGGTCGCATGCGCCTCTTAATGCTCTCCGGTGATCAGCAGGTTGCGTTCGGTGAACGTGGCCCCTTCTATGCATTGCTCGAAGAGTTCCGTGAGCACTTTGACGGAATCGACGTCCTCGTCACAGGGCGTGGTAGGGCTGCGACGACGACGGACCCCTTTGACGGCGTGCGCTTTCATGTCGGACCTAGCGGACGCTTTGGTCGGGTCTCATGGCTCGCGAAGCAGGGCGTCAAGCTGGCCAAGGCTTATGGTCACGGCCTCGTCTTGAGCCATGATTATGGGCTCTTTCACAACGGGAAGGCTGCTGCGCGGATCGCCTCTAAGGCTGGGATTCCCTGGGTCAGTGAGCTGCACCATGTGTCGGGACATCCCATCGCAGCGAACCGTCGAGAGCGCTTAGAGCTCAAGCTCTCAGAGCGCTTCGTGAAGTGGGCGACACCTCAGGTGAGCGCATTTAGGGTGGTCAACTCTACGGAGATGCCGCCGCTCCTTGAGAGTTGGGGAGTTCCGTCCCAGAAGATCGCTGTGATCTCATCGCTCTATCTAGACCTTGATGTGTTTAAGCCTGCTGTTGCCAAAGTAGAGGTACAGCAGGATTTGATCTTCGTGGGACGCTTGGTGGCCAATAAAGGTCTCGACGCCATCATGACGGCGCTGACGGTGCTGCGCGATGCGGGCAAACCTCAGCGGGCCCTCTTTGTCGGGCGCGGTCCCTTAGGTGCTTGGCTCGATAAGGAGATAGAGCGCGTTGGATTGGGGCGCACTACGCGAAGGATCGACTGGGTGGATGGGCCTGAGGAGCTCGCTGAGCTCTATCGCTCTAGCCGTCTGCTCGTCTGCGCCTCCACTTCAGAGGGCGGCCCGCGTGTTCCGCTGGAGGCGCTCGCTTGCGGCACCCCAGTGGTCTCGACGCCTGTGGGCGTCATGGGAGAAGTGCTGGAAGACGGGGCGGCTGGGGTCTTGTGCGAGTTCACGATGTCCTCGCTCGCTCGGAGCCTGGCGCTCGTCTTGTCTGATGAGCCCAAACGCAGCGCTATGGGAGCTGCTGGGCCGCAGGTCGCAGCTCGCTTTGAGCGCAGCGCACAGATCGAACGCTATGCATCTGGCTTGAAGGCGCTCGCCGGTGAGTCTTCATGAAGCTGCTCTTCTTGACGCAGACCTTGGATGCGGATGACGCAGTGCTCGGGTTCACGACGCGTTGGGTGGCTGGTCTGAGCAAGCACGTCGATGAGGTGCGCGCTGTCGCCTTGGAGGTCGGGCGCACAGATGAGCTCCCGGAGAATGTGAGCTGGAGAGAGATCGGTCGGCGAGGGAAGATTGGCCGTTGGTTGCGTTATCGAAAAGTGCTGAATGAGGCCTTCGCCGAGGGCTATGACGCAGTGCTCGCGCACATCGTCCCGCGCTACGCTTCGCTGGCAGCGACTCCGGCCAGGCGTGCTGGAGCCAAGCTCTTTCTCTGGTACACACATGGCGCCGTGGACGCGCGCTTGCGAAAGGCGGAGTCGCAGGTCTTAAAGGTCTTCACTGCGACGGAGGAGTCGCTCCGCCTGGAGACTCCCAAGAGGGTCGTTACGGGGCATGGCGTGGACCTCGAGAACTTCGACCCGCGTGGGGTGTCGCCAGACTTCCCTCCACGGATCTTGGCTGTCGGGAGGATCAGTCCTGCTAAGGACCCCCTCACGCTCTTGGCTGCTGTCTCTATCTTGCGCTCGCGTGGCAGAGAGCTTCATCTGGATCTTGTGGGCGCCGGTCTCCTCTCAGCGGATGATTCGCTGCGTCGCCAGGTCGAAGAGCAGATCGAATGGGGCGGCCTCGCTGAGTGTGTGAATATGCCTGGGGCCGTCGGCTATTCGGACATCGCTGCGTGGTACCACAGGGCGACCGTGGTTGTTAATTCAAGCGCTACGGGGAGTCTGGACAAGGTCGTCATCGAGGCGATGGCTGCAGAGCGCCCGGTGCTCTCCTGCAATCCCTCTGCCGCTGGCGTCTTGAGTGAGCTCGGCAGAGATGGGGACGCGCTCATCTTCGAGAAAGGTTCCGCGGAAGACCTCGCGGCGAAGCTAGAGGCTGTCTTGGATAAGTCGAAGAGCGAGCGCTTGGCCTTGGGTGGTCGCTTGCGGGCGCTCGCGGCTAGAGATCACGAGGTCGATGCGCTCATGGCGCGGCTCGTCGCGGAGATGAAGGCTTGAGTCGAGTCTCGGTCGTTGTCCTCTCTTGGAACACGGCGGAGTTGACGATGAGCTGCTTGCGCTCTGTCACTGCTGCCTTTGAGCGGGGTGGGTTTGTTGGAGAGTTGGTGGTCGTTGATAACGGCAGCGAGGATGGCTCGGCTGATCGCGTCGCCGCTGAATTCCCAGAAGCCAAGCTGCTGCGGAATGATGTCAATCGTGGCTATGCAGCCGGTGTCAATCAGGGCGTCGCTGCGTCGGCGGGGGAGTATGTCTTGTTGCTCGGTTCTGATGCAGAACTCTTGGGTGATGCGCTCGCTGTGATGCTGAACTTTCTAAAGGGAGACCCGAGCTACGGGGCTTGCGCTCCGAGGCTGGTCGGGGCTGATGGGGAGACTCAGCGCGCCTGCGCTTCGTTTCCGAAGCCACGGACAGCCCTCTGGTTTGGGACACCCTTGCAGTCATGGTTTCCAAACTCTTCAGAGCTCGCTCGCTATTTCATGAGGGACTTCTCTCACGACGTCGACGCTGACGTCGAACAGCCCCCGGCGAGCTGTCTCATGATCGCGCGTGAGCTCTGGGATTCGCTCGGTGGGATGGACGAGTCGTTGTGGCTCTTCTTCAATGATGTAGACCTCTGCAAGCGCCTGTGGGAGCGTGAGCTTCGGATTCGCTATCTAGCTGGTGTTCGAGTGGCGCACGTCGGTGGAGCCAGCACAGCGAAGTACAGCGCCTTCGTGGAGCGCTGGCACACGGATCGCCTCAGATACCTCCGCAAGCATCATGGATTCTTTGGCGGTCTCATGGCGCGTCTGGGGACGAGCTGGGCTATGGGCTCCTGGGCCCTCAGACGGGCGTTTTTTCTCGAAGTGGACCCGTTTTGGGTTCGCTTTCGAAGCTACCTCAGATTCATGCGTGCCTGAGCCCCAAACGGGGGCGATGCTAATCAACGTGCTGGTCTCTCCTGCAATCCTAGATCCTCTGCGGCGCAGCCTCTCGTGGCTGCTCTCTCTCCGTGACGCGGACGGGAAGATCGTGTGCCCCCAGCACAAGGTCGAGCACACGGGGAAGACCGCCGGCGTGATCGGCTTAGCGCTGGCTCTGCGAGAGCATGATCCAGACGCAGATCGTGCTGAGCTCTTGGGTGTCGCCGTGCAGCAGGCGAGGCGGATGGTGCAGAACCTCGTGAACGAACCCGACAGCCCCTGTTACACCTTTCGTCCAGGGAGACACGATCCTTTCAACTGTTCAAACAGCGTGATCGATGGTGGCGCATGCGCTGACGCGCTCGCGCAGCTGGTGAGGGAGGCAGGGGACGAGCTCTCTCCCGCCGACCGTGAGGCCTTCAAGGCAGCCAGCCTCTGTCATGCTCGAACCTACCTGCGCTATGCAGTGCTTGATAAGGGCATCCCAGCGCAGCGCGCCTGGGGACTTGTCGGTCTTGCGGGTGCGTGCTCCTTGGAGCGCGACGTTGATTTGGAGAAGGCCGCGATCGAGGCGGTCGGTGTCCTCGAGGGCGTGCAGCTCATCGATGGTGCCTACCCTTATCATCCGAAGGAGTGGGGAGCCGAGCATCCGGGCAGCGCTGATGCGTCTGCCTTTTATCAGTCACGCGTGACGGGCTTCTTGCTCGAGGCGCTGCGACTCTTAGAGCGTGATCCGCGCGACCCGCTCTTTGCACCGCCTCTCAGGCGTGGCCTCTCGTTCTTGCGCGCCCTGCAGGGACCTGGTGGCCGAAAGTGTGGTCTCGTGGAGGCTAAGCCTTGGTATTGGGGGGCCTCCTATGAGGTGGCCTCTAATCCCTTTGATGTCTTCGCCTTGTCTCGTGGCTATTCACTCTTTGGAGGCGTCGAGCTCGCGGTCGCCGCGGCGCGGGCCTTCCGTGCTTGGTCCGCCCACGTCTCCCCAGAGGGGATCTTGGCGAGCCACAAGCCTGGGGTCGGCACAGGTGAGAGCTATCAGTGTCCTGTGTTCTGGGCTGGCCATGCGGCATGGATCGCGCGTTGCATCCCTGAGTTGGACCGCGCGCTCGCCGTCGCAGACACGCAGACGCCGACGAACCCTGAGGCGAGCTTAGAGCTGCAGGTGACTCACTTCCCTGCGGTGAATCTCGTGCGCTTGGAGGACGCGGCTGTGGTCGCTTGGGTGCGTGGAGAGCGGCCACCTGGAAACATTCATCATGGGAGCCCTCACGGCGGGCTCTTGCAGGTCGTGCGAAAGTCTGATGGGCGTGATCTCTTGGAGCGGCAGCGGCACGCTATCCCACAAGAGGCAGAGTGGAGCGCTAAGGCAGGGCTCTTCTCTCTCGTGCGCGGGCTGCGCTCTTGCGGGAAAGAGCTGCGCTTCTCGCTCTGGCTCGCGCGTGCGGACGTACGCAGAGGTGAGCCGTGGCGGGCGCTGAGGCGTCCCTTCGAAATGCTCAAGCAAGGCGTCATCGCCTTTGGCTCTGGCGCGTCCTCTACAGCTTTTGACCGTAGTGCGGAATTGGACAGCTTCGCCGATGGCGTCAGCCTCTCTTCGCGGCTGGCTCATCGCGACGGGAGCGCCGGAGGGGGACCGAAGTTTTCGCGTAGCTTCCGCCTCGCTGGCGATGGCTTGATGGTGGAGGAGAAGCTCTTGGATACTCGTCCGATGCGCGGACTCGTGTATCGAATCCCTGCGGCCGCAGAGGAGATCGAGAGAGATGACCGGACCTTGAGGTACAAGCTCTCATGACGCGTCCGCTCGTGCTCGTAGCCAACGCGCGCCTCCCCGGGGTGCGCGCGCAGTCCATTCAGGTGACCCAGGCCGCCGCTGCTTTTCAGCGCCTCGGCGTAGAGACGACGCTCATTCATGCAGATCGCCGTGACACTCCTCGATCCAGCGTTGAAGCCATCTTGGAGGCGCAGGGAGTTCAGCCCGCACCAGGGCTCAAGGTCGAGGCGATCGCTTGTTCCGATTGGATCGATCGCGTCCCGACGTCCCTCCAGTATCTCCCGGCGCGTCTGCAGGAGCTCAGCTTTGCGCGAAATGCAGCGCGCAGGATCCTGCGCCGGCACCCGGAGGCGGCTGTGATCTCCCGCGAGCTGGAGACAGCGCGTCACTTGGTTCGTGCGGGTCATGTCCACACGCACCTTGAGCTGCACCGCGTCCCGGGTGGCGCGACGCGCCGGCGTTGGCTCTTAGAGGCGGCCGCCGGTTGCCGCTCCATCATCGCCATCTCGGGCGGGGTGCGCGAAGACCTGATCGCCCTCGGAGTTGATGCTGAAAAGATCACCGTCGAGCACGACGCTTATGATCCGGCGCTCTTTGGTCAGCTCCCGGACAAGGCCGCCGCACGCGCGGAGCTTGGGCTGGATTCCGAACGCCCCGTCGTGGTCTACACCGGCGGCCTCCTTGTTTGGAAGGGCGTGGACGTCTTGATCGATGCCGCACGGGCTCTCCCCGATGTCCAATTCCTCATCGCTGGCGGGATGCCTAGCGATGTCGAGCGAACGCGCGCTCACGCGGAGGGGCTCTCGAATGTACGCATCGACGG
>JAPKBY010000088.1 GCA_028823185.1 Planctomycetota bacterium | reverse complement strand
ACGACGCCGTCCTCATTCGGGAGACCGCCTAAACCTACAGAGCTGTCCCGTGGATCGGCCTCCACGACCTTCACCACCTCTATCGCGGAGTCGAGCGGATCAGCGCCCTCTTTGAAGCCCTCCCAAGCGAGCTTCATTCCGCTGAGCGCGTTCTGACTCCCGATCATGACCGGGCCTTCAAGCGTTCTGCCGTCCCAGCCTTCGCTCGCGCCGGCTGCATTGCAACCGAGCGCACCAGCTGCGAATCCAGCCCCCAGAAAACCTCGACGTGTCGGCGCGCTCATTTGGAATCTCCGGGGAAGTATTTGTCTAAGAAGAGCGCGAGCCTCTCTCGCGCCTCTGTTGAGATCGCCTCTGGTGCCGTCATCACAGCGAACTCCAAGGCGTTGTCCGCGATGGAGCTTCCCATAGCGGCGACCATCGGCGCGGCGCGGCGTATGAGCTCTTTTGCATGGCCCACGTTCTGCTTCATCGTCTCGACGACGGTGGCAACTGAGACGTCTTCGTGGTCTGTATGCCAACAGTCATAATCAGTCGACATCGCGACCGTCGCATAGCCGATCTCTGCCTCTCGGGCGAGACGGGCTTCTTGCAGGTTCGTCATCCCGATGACCTGAACTCCCCATGAGCGATAGATCAGGGACTCGGCGCGGGTAGAGAACTGCGGACCCTCCATGTTCAGGTAGGTCCCGCCATCGTGCACCTTCACCTCTAGGCCTTGCGCCGCCTCTAAGAGCAACTCTCTCACGGCGCCGCAGATCGGATCCGCGAACATGACGTGCGCGACCACGCCGTCTTCGAAGAAGGTGTCCGGCCTGTGGCGGGTGCGATCAAAGAACTGATCTATGAGGACGAAGTCTCCAGGCGGGATCTCCTCTTTCATCGAGCCCACCGCTGAGACCGAGATGATGCGGCTGACGCCGAGCTTCTTCATACCCCAGATGTTCGCGCGTGAGTTGATCTCCGTAGGTGAGATCCGGTGGCCTCGCCCATGCCTAGGCAAGAAGACCATCTTCACTCCGTCCAGCTCTCCCGTCATGAACGCGTCGCTAGGACTCCCAAACGGTGTCTCAAGCCGGACCTCTTCGAGGCCTGTCAGCCCCTCGATGTCATACAAGCCTGATCCGCCGATCACTCCGACCGTGTGTCTTCCTTCCATGCTTCTCCTTTGAGCCGACCCGATGTGGGCCGGTCTGTTCTGAGTGTACCGCTCGGAGGTCCCGAATCGAGGGCTAGCGTTTGCGCGGTGGGCGAACCTTCCCAAGCTGCTTCAGCACCCTCGCCATATCCTTCGGGATCTCAGATTCAACGCGCTGACGCTCTTCCGGCGCCCCCGGATCGCTTGGGAACTCGATCGCCTCCGCGTGGAGCGCGAGACGGCCGAGAAGAGGACGCTCTGTGCGACCGCGCTTATCCTTGTAGCTGTGCTTGAACTCAGAGAGCAACAGCTCTCCTCGGCGGCCATAGGTGGGATCTACGACGAGGGGAAATCCGGAGGCTGAGAGATGGACTCTCAGCTGGTGGGTGCGACCCGTCAGGGGTCGGCATTCGACGAGGGTGAAGCCGCTGAAGCGCTCCCGGACCCGCACTTCGGTCCTCGCCTCCTTACCGCGATCGTCCACGATCATCTTGCCAGTGCGCCGAAGATCCGGACCGATCGGAAGTTCGATCAACCCGACCTCTCCCTCTGCGAGCGGGTATTCACCTTCGATGATGGCGAGGTAGGTCTTCGTGATGGTCCCATCTCCACGAGCGAAGGCATCTCTGAGAGAGCGCTCGCACTCGATGGTCTTCGCAGCGAGGAGCACGCCGCTCGTGTCTTTATCCAAGCGATGTAAGAGCCGGGGCCTGAACTCGAGCCCTTCCTCCCCCTCTGAGCGATCGAGTGAGATCTGCAACAGTCCCCCTGCGATGCTAGCTGCGTCTCGCTCCCATCGCTCTGGCTCGGCAGCGACGCCTGCAGGCTTCTCTATGACGAGTATGTGCTGATCTTCGTAAAGCACTTTGAGGGGCTGAACGGGTGCGACGAGCGGCCTCACCTCTAGCTCTGACTCCTCGAAATCTGCGAAGAGGATCTGCCCATACTTCAAGCGACGGCCAGGAGCGACGACCAGATTGTCGATGAGCACGCGACCATCACGGATGAGCCCACGGATGGCTCCCTTATTCAACAGAGGGAACTTGAGGCAGAGGAACTCATCGAGCTCCATTCCGACGCGCTCGTCAGGCACGGGTATGTACTGAGACACGTCTACCCTCCTCGTCTAATCGTTTGCTGAGTCGTCAGCTTTGATCGCGGACTGCTTCAGAGAACCAACAAAGGGCAAGTTCCGGTAGCGCCCCGCGTAGTCCAAGCCGTAGCCCACGACGAAGAGGTCTTCGACTTCAAAGGCGCGATAGTCCGCTTCATAATCAACCGCGCGCCTTGAAGGCTTGTCTAAGAAGACACAGGAGCGCACCTCTGCAGCGCCGCGCTCCATCAGCTCCTTCTTCAGGTGCCACATGGTGTTTCCCGTGTCGAGGATGTCATCCACGAGCAGTAGATTTCGGCCTTCAATCTCATTCCCCGAAGGGAAGAAGTTCATCTTGAGGTTCCCTGAGACCGTCCCCTCGCGATAGCTCTCAGCCGAGACAAAGGCGAGCTCAAGCGGGATCGGGATGCGACGAATCAGATCAGAGGCGAAGATGCAGGAGCCCTTTAGGATGCTCACCACCGAGAACTCACGCCCTCGATAGTCCTTGGTCACAGCCTCAGCGACTCGGTCAATACCGACCTGTATCTGCTCCTCTGAGAAGAGGATTTCATCAATGTCTTCGTGCATATTTGCTGCTCTAGCTCTTGTTGCGCTTTTGATCCACGCGCGCCTCCGCACAGCATACCAGTCTGTCCCTCGCGGTGGATCGGCATAGACCCTCATGAAGCTGCCATTGCGCATCTCGCTCGTTTTCAAGGGCGCCCCCTAGCGGCCAATTCATTCTTTGCTAAGATTGGATCACGAAAGGAATGAACCGCTTTATGGTCGTTCATTCAATTCACCGCAGGGGCCTAAAACGATTTACCCCCTGCAGAAGGAGCGCTTTTCGCCGCCCCTCTCCCCCACATTTACTTTGGGCGCTGCGCTGAGACACTCGCAGCTATTGCCCTGAAGACGGTGATGGAGAGCGCTCCGATCGACAACAAGGACCAGCCATTGAGGCTACTGAGTTCATAAACTCAGCAACAACCATCAGGAAGACATGACAAAGCGCCAATACACGAAGCGAACAGAAGAAGAAATGATCGCCGATCTTGAAGCCAAGATCGCCAAAATCAAAGACCGCCAAGAGACCAAGCTGCGCAAAGACTCTCCGGTCTTAAAGAAGTGGGGCCGAGTGAAATCAAACCTCATTAAGTTCTCGCAGCTCGCGATGGACCACGATCGCGCTGATGTCGCGAACAGCGTCACAGCCTTCCTCGCTGGTACGGACCGCCTCGTCAATGAGGCTCCCAAGGCACCGAAGAAGAACCGCATGCGCGAAGAGAGCGCCAGGGTTTAGTCCGAGCTCGCGCGCTCGGCCAGCGGCTGAGCGCGCGCAGACCTCTCCTCTAGTCCCCCTGGTCAGCGCCCTCGTTTTGACTTAGAGCGACAGCGGAGACCCAGGAGAAGCCGCCCTGAACCCGCTCGAGGCTCCCGCCCTCTGTGAAGAGGTGCACAGCCCCTGGAGTCGCGACCAGGGAGCGCAGGTCCGCACATGCCCACGCAGTCGGCTCACCTTGAAGAACGCCCTGTGGATCTGCGAACGACCTCTCTAAGGCGCAGGCTCTCACCCTCGCCGAGCAAGGGATCGGTGGAGACCCGCTCTCTAATCGCGACCAAGACTCTCTCACTCCTAGTGAGCTCTGGACGAAGGTCGCTCCGTCCTCAATGAGGATTGCGGTGGGCCTAGGGACAGCCCATGACTCCAGCTCCATCAGCGCTGAATCCAATGCAACGACACAATCTGCGTCCCTATCAGCGACCCAGGCGAAGACCTCGGCATGCTCCAAAGATGCCGCCGACCAGAGATTGATCGTCCAGGCAAGCGCCCCCAAGAGGAGCAAGACACAGGATCTGTTCACCGAGGAAGCGCTCAACACATCTAGTGACTGCGCTCACAAGAGAGAGTCACGAGAGAGCCCTTGCCGTGCTACTCCTCGTCCTCTGCCTCAGTCGGAGGATCCTCAGAGGTCGACTCTTCGGCTCCTTCGGAGTTGCTGCCGTATTGGCTGAAGACGGAGACCCCAAAGACTATTCCCAAGCTGAGCCACAAACCCATGTTGTCCGTAGCGGCCCCCACGACCGTTCCCAAGACGACACCTATCGCGATTCCGTTTTTTGCCAGCTCCTCCATCGGCCCAGCATTACTCACGGTTCGACTCCTCACTAAAGAATAGAAATTTCTTCAAAACGTTGATCTTGAAGTTAATGAGGCTGTTCCACAGATTCTTCATCTCCTCAGTACGCTCCCCCATCGAACATATTCACAGGGTTTTTTACAAATCACAACACGATCCCTTCGTGTGCGAGCAAGCGCTCTTTCCACGCGAGGCCTCCTGTGAAGCCGCCGATCCCGTCTGAAGCGACGACGCGGTGACATGGGACGATGAGCGGGATCGGGTTCTTGCCGTTCGCGCCGCCGACGGCGCGGCTCGCGCCAGGTCTCCCAAGACTCGCTGCCAGCTGTCCATAAGTCCTGAGCTCTCCATAAGGGATCTCTCTGAGCGCCTGCCACACGCGCAGCTGGAATGGAGTGCCACGCAAATCTAGGCCGAGATCAAAGTGCTTCAGAGCTCCTTGCCCATAAGCCTCGAGCTGTTCGCTGGCCTCCTCCAACCCCTCGCTTGATCTCACGAGGCGAGCCCCAGGCTCATGGCGTTCGATCCAAGCCTCGAGTTGACCACGCGCTCGCTCTGCTCCGAGGACCGAGAGACAGAGGCCATGGCCAGCGGTGGCTAGGTGCACCTCGCCCAAGGACAGCCGCACATGAGCCGTGCGGACCGTCACCAGCGAACTCATGCGTCGGCGGAGCCGCTCTCCGCGTCGCGGAAGCTCTTCTTGATGAGATAGGCGAAGGTGAGCGGGATCGAGATCACCATGCTGAGCATGAAGATGATGCTGGTGTTCAATCCATCTGCGAGATTTCCTGCTTGGGAGCTGACCGCTTCCTTACAGGAGTCTCAGGTGAAACCAGAGGGCGCAGCGAGGTTGAGCACGGCGAGCATGAGCACGCCTCTCAGCAAGACCCCTCTCCAACTCTGCGTTGAGTTCACCA
Organism: Planctomycetota bacterium; assembly: GCA_028823185.1. Lineage (GTDB taxonomy): Bacteria > Planctomycetota > UBA1135 > UBA1135 > JAKVCE01. The sequence continues at coordinate 1,681 of JAPKBY010000088.1, read as the reverse complement.
TGCCCAGATTCTATGCCAGGCTCGGATTGAGCGGGTAGAGCAAGAGGTAGACGATCACGCCAGTCACCGAGACATACATCCAAATAGGCCAAGTGATGCGCGCGAGCTTGCGGTGCGAATCCCAGCGCTCCTTATGAGCCAACCAGAGGACCCGCAGGACCAGGGGCAAGTTGACGACGGCGAGGAGGATGTGACTGAGAAGCAGCGCGAAGTAGGCCGTACGGGCCGCACCGCTGCCGCGGTAGCCGAGGTGCCCGAGCTCTGGCACGACGACGAAGTGATACCAGAGATAGCTCCCCAAGAAGGCGGCGCTCACGAGGAAGGCAGCGCGCATGAACTTGGCGTGCAAGCTCCTCGCAGCCTCGTCAGAGCTCGCTCCCGGTCTGCGGATGACAATCCACCCCAAGAGCAAGAGCAGCGCAGCGAGCGAGTTCAGGCAGGCGTTGATCAGCGGGAAAGGGGTGGGCACGAGCCCGGCCTCACGCGAGAGACTCTTGACGCGCTCCACGGCTCCGAGCCGTCCTTCCTCTGTCTCGCCATCGTAATAGCCCCGGATTCGGCCGAGGGCGTCGACCACGACGAAGCGCGTCGCGTGAGTGACCTGCATGCCCATCTGGACGTCGTCCTCAGGCAGGCGAGCGACGCCGAGCGAGAGGCTCTGGCGCATGAGCGAGTAGATCTCATCCTCCTCACCAGTGAGGAAACTCCAACGCTCCGTATCGGCGGTGAAGCTGCGCGCATACTCCGCGAGGATCTGAGGCGTGTCATAGCCCGGATCAACAGAGATGGAGACGAGGCGTGCGGGGACACCTTCGAGCTCCTCCTGTGCTTGCCTCATCTGCGCCGTCAGGCGCGGACAAGGTCCAGCGCAGCGTGTAAAGAAGGTCGAGAGGAGCGTGGGCTGCCCGAGCAGATCATCACGTGTGAAGGAATCGCCGGAGAGGCCGACCAGCTCAAACTCTGCGACCTCACCAAAGATGGAAGGGCTAGTCGGTCGAGCGGCGAGCTCTATCCCTCCACCCGATTGCGGAGCGGCTGAGGAGAAGGCCACCACGCATAGTAGGGAGAGCAGGCTCACTATATTCTCGCTCGAAGAGAGCCCTTAGTGCCCACCAGCGGCCGGATCATGAGCTTTGTCCGCAGGGACAGCCTTCTGAGCCGTCACATCAGGCATTCCAGTGACCTTGCCTGTCTTGCTGCGATGAATACCGTCGTCATCGAGGTTGACCTCGAGCTGATGTCCGATCGGATACAGCATGTCGTCGTTGAAGGAGGTGTCAGGCATGTTCGCGAAGATGAGGATCGCGATGAGCGGGATCGTAGGCACGACCATGAACTTCAAGATCGGCTGCTCGAACTTCATGTGCATGAACCACGTGAAGATGAGGTAGCCCTTCATGAAGGCGAAGATCAGGAGGCCGCTCCAGATCGCCCAGCGAGGAAAGTCAAAGGCTGTACCCCACGCCACCTCGAGGGCCGTGTAGAGGATCAAAAGACCAAAGATCTTGTTGGCGCTGAATGTGTGCTCGTCAGACATATCAATAATGAGTGGGTTCGGGGCTGCCTACATCAAGTAGACGATCGTGAAGAGCAGGACCCAGACGAGGTCCACAAAGTGCCAGTAGAGGCCAGCGAGCTCCAAGCGGAGATAGTTCTCCTTGGTGTACGCGCCTCTGAGGGC
>JAPKBY010000087.1 GCA_028823185.1 Planctomycetota bacterium | reverse complement strand
TGACCGCTGTTCATCTGCAAGAGCGCTGAGCCGTGCGCGAAAGAGTCGGTGTAGAGGCTCTTGATGACCGCGAGCTTGTCCATGTGCTCGGGCATGTAGCGGAAGGCGTCGGAGCACCATTGGCCCGTCTCGCCGTATTGCTTGAACTTTCGTTGAGAGCCGACGAGCACCGAGGATGTCTTGTCTCTGCGTCGCTTCTCGTACTCAACGGTCTGTCCGTCGCGGCGCTGGAGCTCAGGCTTGTAGTCAAAGAGGTCCATCTGTGAGGGACCACCGACCATGAAGAGGAAGATGACGCGCTTTGCCTTAGCTGGCAGCCCGCCTAGGGGGTTGGCGCTGCCAAAGTAGCCCGCGGTGGCGAGCTGTCCTGCTAGCCCCATCCCTACGGCGCCGCCCGCGACACCTCGCAAGAGGTCGCGTCTTCGTATTTGATCTCTCGGGGAGGCGCTCATTCTGTGTAGAGGAACTCGTTCGTGTTGAGGAGTACGAGGGAGAGGCTGGTGAGCGCGTCAACGTCAGGGTCATTGGGTGCGCTGCGGAGAGCGTGACGCTCTTCGCTGTCGGCGATTTGCTCAGGATGATGAGCGTCCTTTATGGAGACCTCGTCAAAGCTGACGAGCTGCCCCCATCCGGACAAGCCAAAGCGCTCCCCGCGTGTGTTTTTGCTTGGGCTGCTTATCTGCGCTGTCACGCCACCAGGTGAGGTGATGGTGACCACGAGCTGGTGCAGCTCTTCCATGGTGCCTCCGCTCATGTACTCGCCGTCACAGAGGAGCGCTCGGACTTCGTAGGTCTCGCCTGGGGTGAATTGGAAGGCGGTCTCCGCGAGGACCTCAGATGGCAGCGATGGGTCGATGTGATGAGCGATACTGACCGTGCCTGCTCCGGTGTCGAAGACAACCGAGAGGCCACGGTAGTCGCTGCCGAGGGAGTTGGCGCTCGCACGCAGCAGGAGCGCGGAGCGGTCTCCCTCAGCTGCGTGGGTTAGCTTGAAGCTGATCGAGGCTTCCTTGAAGGCGATGCTCGGGTGGAGCGTCGCGGGGCCTCTCAAGCGCTGAACCTCTAGAGTGTCGTTGTATTCATTTTTCCAAGAGCCCTTGAGGTAGTGCCAACCATCGGGGCCATAGAGCATGGACTCTGGTTCAAGAGCGTCGAGATAGTCGATCTGGAGACGATCCGGGACGCGGCTTTGAAAGACGAGCACGTTGGAAGGAGAGGCGAAGGCAGCGCGTTGCTCGCGAAGAAAGTCAGAGCAATATGAGCGCTCTTCAGGGCTAGGTGAGCGCTGGAAGGCGAGCTGGAAGAGTCGCTCGATCTGTTCATCACTCTTTTTCCCGACCTCTCGAATGACTCGCGCGCTGAAGAGCGCCGCCTGTCGATTGACGAAAGAGGAGTTGGTGAGCGTTAAGGTCTGTGTGGGAACGGTCGTTTGCGTCCTGACTCCGACCGGTTGCTCTGGACTCGCTTGATCGAGCACCTCTAGGAGCGGGATCCGGAGGTTGCGTTTGGAGTAGGCGTAGATGGAGCGACGGTTGCGCTGTTCGAGGGATGAGCTCTCCCAGCCTTCACCTGGCTTGGACGCGCCCCCTAGGGCTCCCTTGGAGAGCTCCGGGAAGAAGCCGCGTCCGCCCATCTCCATATTTAGGGAGCCACTCGTCGCGAGCATGGCGTCGCGCACGCTCTCAGCGCTGAGGCGTTGCAGGTTTTGACGCCAGAGGAGCATGTTGCTTGGATCTAACTTTCGTGGACCGTCTGTCTCTCGTGAAGAGCGGCGGTATGCCTCACTCTTCATGATCGTTCGATGGAGATGCTTGAGGCTCCAATCGTTTTCCACGAGCTCAGCCGCGAGCCAATCGAGGAGCTCTGGATTGGTGGGGGGCATGCCGGCCGCTCCGAGATCGTTCGGCGTGGGTACGATCCCGACGCCGAAGTGCCAGAGCCAGACCCTGTTCGCGATGACCCTCGCGGTCGTGGGATGCGCTGGGTTCGTGATCCAATCTGCGAGGACGCTGCGCAACCCAGTCGAGCTGTTTATGGCTCTCGCTGTCGGCGCGGGCGAGAGGCTTGCGGCGTCATCAGCGCAGAGCACGGGTGGAAAGCCGGGGGCGATAACCTCCTTCGGTGAATGGACGCGCCCACGCGCTAGGAGGTGCGTCGGTTCGACCTCTACACCAGACTCTCTCGCGCACAGGATCCAGTCGAGGTCTCCCTCAAAGGAATCTTTGAGGCGGTCTGCTTCGCTCTTGAGGAAGAAGTAGCGCAGGCGCTTGTCGCCGGTGAGCGATTCCCGCGTGTCTTCTAGGCTAGGAGTGAGGTGGGTGCTCTCTTTAAGGAGCGCGATCTGAGTTGGAGTGCGCTCCTCTCTCGCCGTGAAGAAGGCCTCTCGGACAGCCTCCGGCTGTTTTGTAACGATCTCGACGATCTTTTGTCTTCTCTCACGCTCAAGGAATGAAGCCTGCTCCTCAAGGAGCTCTATGCGACGCCTGTTCCTGCCAAGCGTCCATTCAGCTCTCTTCTCCTTCGACAGTTCGTGCACCGCGAAGCTGGAAGACTCCTCTGTGAAGTTTGGCTTGCGGTAGGGCTTGATGTTTCGAACGAAAGCCATGAGACCGTAGTAATCCGATTGCCTGATCGGGTCGAACTTGTGGTCATGGCAGCGCGCGCACCCGATCGTTACCCCGAGGAAGCCTTCGCTGATCACGCGCACCATGTCGTCGTATTGGTCGAAGTCTGCTTGGTCTCGATCGTCAGGTTCGCTGTCCCAGGGGCCGAGCCTTAGAAAACCAGTCGCTGCGAGCCCGCTTCTGGTCACTTCCTCGCTCTCGTCTCCCGCTAATTGTTGGCGAAGAAATTCATCGTAGGGGATGTCCTGGTTCAAGACGTGAATGACCCAGTCACGATATCGCCATGCATAGGGTTTCTCGCGATCGCGCTCGTAGCCATTTGTCTGTGCATAGCGCACGACATCAAGCCAATGCCGCGCGTAGCGGACGCCGTAGCGCTTGGACTCCAAGAGCTCATCGACGAGAGCGCTCCACTTGTCATTTGAGCCGTCAGCGATGTATCGCGCGACGTCCTCCGGTGATGGGGGTAGCCCCGTCAAGTCGTAGTAGGCGCGTCGAATGAGCTCATGCTCGCTGGCCTCTGGGTTCGGGGTGATCCCAGCGTCTTCGATCGCAGCGAGCAGCAGCGCGTCGATGGCGTCCTCTCTCTCTATCTTTGGGAGGGCAGGCCGCTGGATTGGTTGGAAGGCCCACCACTCACGTCCTGCCTTTATGTCGACCTCTGGTTGGTCTTCAGGCCGCGCTGATCCGGGCCAAGGTGCGCCGCGAAGGATCCACTCTTCGAGGGTCGCGACCTCTTTTGATGAGAGCCGGTCCCTAGGCGGCATCTTGAGGAGAGAGTCTGTGTAACGGACTGCGTGGATGAGTCGGCTCGCTTCCGGGTCACCCGGCGTGAGCGCGCTCCCGCTGAGGCCTCCTTTTATGAGCGCTTCGCGACCAGTCATCCGTAGGCCACCCTTTACTTTGGCTTGGTCTGGTCCGTGGCACTCGAAGCAGCGTTCGATGAGGAGAGGGCGCACCTCTTGTTCAAAGAAACGTTCCGCCTCTATTTGCTGAGGAGTGCGCTCCGTCTCAGGCCATGGGATTCCAGCGGCTACCCACTTCTCAAGGACGGCGCGGTCGGCCTCTGGGAGGGGCCCCTTCGGTGGCATCTCTAAGTCAGGCTCTTCGTATCGAATCGCCGCGAGCATGAGGCTCGCGTCCAGATCGCTCAGGTCGACTGCTGGCCCAAGGGAGCCGCCTTCTATGAGAGAGTCACGCCCAGTGATGCGCAGGCCACCTTTTACGCGCTCGGCATCCGGTCCATGGCACTTATAGCAGTGCTCTTCAAGGACAGGGAGGACATCGCTTTTGAAGGTGTCTACGCCTCGGCCATCCGTCTGCTCTGCTCTCGAGCTATCAGCTGGGGAGCAGGCGCAGAGCGCGAGGAGGAGGAGGGGGGCGCGGTCGAGGGCGATCATTCTCAATTAAGGATGGTTAGCTCCATCCTAGCTCCTCCTCTCCTCGGGTCTCCGCATTCATTTCTTGCCCGTAGAGTTCCTCGCCTCAGAATGGGCTTCACCTTCGGTTCACTTCGGTAGAGTTCACCACCCCTCTTCACACAGATAGGTCCATGGATAGACCCTCAGGCAAAGACAAACCCCTCTTCACGCCCGGACCGCTGACGACTTCAGCGACGGTTAAAAAGGCGATGCTCTCCGATCTCGGCTCGCGAGATCTCGCATTTGTTCGGGCCGTGGGGGAGATTCGTTCAGGTCTGCTTGAGCTCGCGGGAGTCTCCAAGGAGGAGGGCTGGGAGTCCGTCCTGATGCAGGGCAGCGGGACCTTCAGCGTTGAGTCAGTGCTCTCTTCTTCGATTCCAAAGGACGGGGTCCTGCTCGTCGCTCGGAACGGCGCTTATGGGGAGCGCATCGCCACGATCGCGCGTTGCCATGGCATCCCTGTTCACGAGGTCATCTGTGGCGAAGGTGAGCCTGTGGAGCCGGCCGCTGTCGAAGCGGCGCTCGATGCCCACCCCGAGGTGACACACCTCGCGATCGTGCACTGCGAGACGACCTCCGGTGTTCTGAATCCGGTTGAGGCGGTGGGCGCACTGGCGGCAGCACGTGGGGTCACTTACTTCGTCGACTCGATGAGTGCTTTCGGCGCCGTCCCGATCGACCTCGAAGCTTGTCACGTCGACTTCCTCGTCTCCTCTGCGAACAAGTGCATTGAGGGTGTCCCCGGTTTTGGTTTCGCGCTCTGTCGTCGAGCCGCTCTAGATGACTGCGAAGGTCGCGCGCGAAGCCTGAGCCTTGACCTCTTCGCACAATGGAAGGGCTTGGACACAAACGGCCAGTTTCGCTTCACGCCCCCGACTCACGCGCTGCTCGCTTTTCATAGAGCGCTCTTTGAGCTCGAAGAAGAGGGCGGAGTCAGCGGTCGCCAGGCTCGCTATCAAACGAACCACGCACGCATTCTCTCCGGCATTCAGGCGCTGGGCCTTGAGGCTTATGTCCCTGAAGAACACCAATGTTGGATCATCACGAGCATTCGTTATCCGGAGAGCGAGGGCTTCAGCTTTGATGTTCTCTATGAGCGATTGAATGAGAGAGGCTTCGTTATTTATCCAGGCAAAGTGACTGACGCGGACTGCTTCAGAATCGGAAATATCGGGCGTTTGTTCCCGGAAGATATGGACGCGCTGCTCTCCGCCCTGGGTGGAGTCTTGGCCGAGATGGGCGTGAGAGGAGGCGCGTGATGAGTTCTGGAAACGAAGAGTTGAAGAGCACCCCGATCGGCGCCGCCCCAGAGCGGGCCAGCGCCGCCTCATCGAAGGAGCTGCCTACACACGCCCGCGTCGTCATCATCGGTGGTGGGATCATCGGCTCCAGCGTCGCTTATCACCTCGCCAAGCTCGGTTGGTCTGAGATCGTCGTCTTAGAGCGCGCTAGCTTCACCAGTGGTTCGACCTTTCACGCAGCGGGGCTCGTCGGCCAGCTGCGCAGCTCTGCCAATATTACGCAGCTGCTCAAGTACTCGGTCGAGCTCTACGGCAGCCTCGAGGAGGAGACCGGGCAGGCGACAGGCTGGCGTGCGAACGGTGGGTTGCGTCTCGCCTGCAATCAGGAGCGCTGGACCGAGGTCCGCCGCCAAGCGTCGACGGCTCACAGCTTCGGTCTTGAGATGGAGCTGCTCACGCCGAGAGAGGCGGGAGAGCTCTGGCCTCTGATGGAGACCAGCGATCTCGTCGGTGCAGCCTTCTTGCCAACAGACGGACAGGTCAGCCCATCGGATCTCTCCCAAGGTCTGGTCAAGGGAGCGCGGCAGCGCGGCGTCAAGCTCATTGAGGACTGCCCGGTCACAGGCGTCCGGGTCGAGAACGGACGGGCGACTGGGGTCGAGACGGCGCGCGGGACGATCTCTTGTGAGGTCGTCGTGAACTGCGCGGGCATCTGGGCGCGTCAGCTAGGCGCGCTCGCGGGCGTCACTGTCCCCGTGCAAGCGATGCAGCACCAGTTCATGATCACCGAACCGATCGAAGGAGTGACAAAGGATCTCCCGACCCTCCGCGATCCCGACAGGATCGTCTACATGAAGGAGGAGGTCGGCGGCCTCGTCTTGGGCGGCTACGAGCCTAACCCGATGCCTTGGGATCGAAGGATTCGCGAGGACTGGACCTTCAAGCTGATTGATCCTGACTGGGATCAATTCGAGCAGCTCGCCATTCAAGGTGTCGCGCGCGTGCCTGCGCTGGAGACGGCCAGCGTTCGGCAGCTGGTGAATGGGCCAGAGGCGTTCACTCCTGACGGGAACTTCATCCTGGGCGAGGCCCCAGAGGTCGCTGGCTACTACGTTGGCGCAGGCTTCAACGCCTTCGGGATCGCGGCGGCGGGTGGCGCAGGTCGCGCGCTCGCTGAGTGGATCGTCGCCGGTGAGATGCCTATGGATCTCTGGGCCGTGGACATTCGCCGCTTCGGCAAGCACCACGCAGACGCGGATTGGACCATGGAGCGGACGGTCGAGGCGACGGGACATCACTACGCCATGTCATGGCCTCATGAGGAGTGGAGCTCGGCGCGTGGTCGCCGTAAGTCACCGCTCTATGAGGACCTCAAAGAGGCCGGCGCTTGCTTCGGCGAGAAGCTCGGCTGGGAGCGGCCCAACTGGTTTGCGCCTGCGGGCGTCGAGCCCAAAGATGAGCACACTTATGGGCGACCGAATTGGTTCGAGCACGTCGGGAGAGAGCACGCGGCAGCGCGCGAGGCGGTCGCGCTCTTCGACCAAACCTCCTTCGCTAAATTCAGCGTCACGGGCGCTGATGCCTGCGCGGCGCTCTCTTGGGTGTGCGCTGGGGATGTTGACAGGCCGATCGGATCGCTCATCTACACCCAGCTCTTGAACGCGCGCGGTGGGATCGAGTGCGACCTGACCGTGGCG
>JAPKBY010000086.1 GCA_028823185.1 Planctomycetota bacterium | reverse complement strand
AACTCCATAAAGAGGTCGCCCTGTGTCGTCTGCATCACGACGCGGTAGTTGGAGAGCTCTGCAGCGTCCATCGTCATGAAGTCGAGACCCGCAGGGGCCGCGCTGATAATGGGCACTTCTCGAGCCTCACCGCCAGCAAAGCTGAGACTAAGAGGCCCGGCACCAGCGCCGCCAGCAGCCTCGATCGCAGGACCGAGGTCATAGCTGAGGCTCAGCTTCGCTCCTTGAGCGAGCTCGACTGTGGATTTGCCGCGCTTAGCCAAGGCCTTGCCACCCAGCTCAAAGCCCGCAGGCGAGAGCTGCCAAGCAGGGATGCTCGCGCCCTCGGGGGCAGTGATGGTGACGCTCACCTCAAAGGGAGCGCCCGCGACGTAGGAATGCTTACAGGTCCACTCGGTCGCCGCCTCGGGGGCAGAGCTTGCGAGCGCGAGAAGGATTGTGTTGAGAATCATCATGTGTATTTGCCTCAGGCTTTCTTGTCGCCGTCCCAGGAATAGAAACCCTCACCGACCTTGCGGCCGAGCTTGCCCTCAGCGACATAGCGCTCAAGGATCGCGGGGACTCCGAAGGCAGGCTCGTTGGGATAACGTTCCTTCCAACCCTGGAGAATAAAGAGTGTCGTGTCGAGACCGACATAGTCGGTCAAAGTGATCGGGCCCATCGGGTGCCCGCAGCCGAGCTGCATGGCGTTGTCGATGTCCTCCTTAGAGGCGTCACCGCGGTCAAGCATCTCGAGCGCCTGGACCATGTAGGGGACCAAGAGTCGGTTGACTACAAAGCCCGGCGTGTCCTTGCAGGCGACCGGGGTCTTACCGCAAGCAGCGCCGAAGGCTTTGGCTGCCGCGAAGACCTCTTCATCCGTCTCGTCCGTACGCACGACCTCTACGAGGCGCATGAGCTGGACTGGGTTGAAGAAGTGCAGGCCGACGAAGCGGCTGGGGCGGCCGGAGGCTGCTGCCATCTCAGCGACGGGGAAGGAGGAGGTGTTTGACGCGAAGACGCAGGAGTCCTTGGCGATCGCGCCGAGCTCAGCGAAGAGCGCCTTCTTCACGTCGAGGTTCTCGACGATGGCCTCGACGATGAGGTCACAATCTGCGAGCTCTGAGCGGTCGAGCGTGCCAGAGACGCGCTCGAAGGAGGCCTTCGCCTCGGCTTCAGCATCCTCTGCGCTCTTCTTCCCCTTCTCGACTAGCTTCTTGGCTAGCTTCGCGAGGGACCTCTCGATCCGTCCGAGGCCTTTGTCCAAGGCGCCTTGTTCGGCCTCTGCGACGATGACCTTGTGGCCGCCTTGAGCTGCGATTTGTGCGATGCCATGGCCCATGAGGCCGCATCCCACGACGCCGACTGTTTTGATCTCCATCCTTGAAGCTCCGAGTGTTGGTTGGGGTGTGTTGTGTTTTCTAGTTGAGGTCGAGCGACGACGTACGGCGCTCATGATTGTGTGTGAGCTTGGGCTCAGGCTTGATCGCGGTGGAAAGCCATCGCGAGACCCATGCCGCCCGAGATGCAGAGGGTCGCGAGACCGTTCGAGGCTCCCCGACGAGCGAGCTCATGAACGAGCGTCACGACGATCCGCGCACCCGTCGCTCCGATGGGATGACCGAGCGCGATCGCGCCGCCGTTGACGTTCAGGCGGTCATCGGGGATTTCGAGCTCCTTGCAGCAAGCGAGCACCTGGGCGGCAAAAGCCTCGTTGAGCTCAACGAGGTCATAGTCCGCCAGAGCGATCTCATTCTTTGCTTCGAGCGCAGCGACCGCAGGGACAGGCCCAATGCCCATCCGACAGGGGTCTACGCCTGCTTGTGCGCTCTCTCCGATGATCGCGAGGGGCTCTAGGCCTCTGCGAAGAGCCTCCTCCTCGCTCATCAAGACCAGGCCAGCTGCCCCGTCAGTGATCCCAGAGGAGTTGGCGGCCGAGACCGTCCCCTTCTCAGCATCGAAGACCGGCGGCAGCTTGCCGAGCTTCTCTAGATTGGTGTCCGGGCGCGGGTGCTCGTCGGCTGTGACCATCAGAGGCTCGCCTCTTCGCTGAGGCACCTCTACGGGAGAGATCTCGTCCTCGAAGCGACCAGCAGCGATCGCAGCTCCTGCCTTCTGCTGCGAGGAGAGCGCGAAGGCGTCCTGCTCGGCCCTCGTGATCCCCAGCTCTTGGGCTAAGCCCTCAGCTGTCTCTCCCATCACCATGTCGGCGATCGGGCAGACGAAGCCGTCCTTGTACATCGAGTCGACCACCTTGGCGTGGCCCAAGCGGTAGCCGGTGCGCATCTTCGGAAGGAAGAAAGGCAGCCCACTCATGCTCTCGGTCCCACCAGCGATCCCGACCTCATAGCGGCCTGCGCTGATCGCAGCGGCGACGCACTCCAGCGCCTTCAGCCCTGAGCCACAGGCCATGTTCATTGTCCAAGCGGGGACGCTGTCTCCGAGACCTGATCGGTGAGCGATCTGCCTGGCGACGTTCGGCCCACCGCCAGCCTGCCGGCCATTCCCCATCACGACCTCGCCCACATCAGCGGGTCGCAAGTCAGCTCGCCGTACGAGCTCTCCGACGACGCTCGACCCGAGGTCGGCAGCGCTCAAGCCCTTGAAGGCGCCGAGATATCTCCCGATCGGGGTTCGGAGGGCGTGGGTGATGACCACGCGGCGGCTATTTTGATGGGTGCTCATGAAGATTCCCCAGCCGACCTGACCTCTTCAAAGCTGACTGAACGTGGAGGGTCTGGAGGGACTTGGCGGGGTTTTCGAGCAACTAGAATATATGGGCTTGGGGAGCCTGGCAACGAGGACCCCCAGACTCCTTAGCAAACCCCTTAAGAAGGGCGAATGCGGGGCGTTTTTAGCCCCAATAAGAAGCGAGAACGAGTGAGGTCCCTCGATTTGCTGATCTCGGGGAGGGAGTTCCTGGCCGCTGCAGGTTAAGTTCATACCGCAAGAGAGACATCACCCCTCATTGAAGAGCCAAGATCAGGAAGCCCACGAGAACGCGGGCAGCACCCACATCAAGGGAGTGCACAACGAGCAGATCAGCGGTGCTGAAGTTGCGCTCGCCCCGCTCCTTTTGGAAGCGAAGCCTGTTCAAGGCGCTGACAGAGAACGTCTCGCTGCGATCGCCAAGCTCTTAGGAGATGAATCTGTGCTCGTGAGAGACGAGCTCCGCAGGCAATTTCATGCCGCAGGCAAGATCGGGAGACCGCTGCTTGAACGTGCTGGGCGATCTCACGACGCGCGCACGAGAGGACATGCTCGCACGCTCCTCCTCGAGTTGGGTCGAGCAGAGGTCCGCCGTCGCCTCATCTCATTCGCGAGCCGCCCAACGCTCGACCTAGAGGCCGGACTCATACTCCTCGCTCGCCTACAAGATCCGAGCCTAGATGCTCGCCCCTATCTGCGCACGCTCGACGCCTTCGCCGACGAGGTCATGCGCCTCTCGGTGGACTGTGGCACCGAGCTCGAGAGAGCAAAGATCCTCACCGACTACCTCTCAGAGACGGTCGGATTCAACGGGACAAACGCAGAGTATCACCACCCAGACAACGTGCATCTTCATCGGGTCATCGAGACTCGTTCAGGTCTCCCCCTCTCTCTCTGCGCGATCTATCTCTTCGTAGCACGCCGCGTCGGCTTGCGCGCGTCGATCTTGCCTCTCCCCGGCCATGTCATGCTGCGCATCTACGGCCTGCGGAGGTCGCGTATCATCGACTGCTTCCACGGGGGAAGAGTCCGCTCTCAGGGCGCGCTCATGGCTTACCTCGCCAATCACGACATCTGCTTCGAGCCCAACTGGTTCCGGGCTGCGAGCGACAAGAGCCTCTTCCTCCGACAAGTGAACAACCTAGTTCAGACCTATTCAGAGCGTGGCTTCCCTTCAGAGGTAGAGACGCTCCTCGAGGTGCTAGAAACAGCGGATCGAAGCGACTGAAGCCATGGCCGAATCCTTCCCCGACGCTTGGCCCCCGATCGGGGCGGAGACCGCAAAAGTGCCCGTTTTTCCCCTTCCAGGGGTGTTTTTATTCCCTGGAACGCTGCTCCCAATGCACGTCTTCGAGCCGCGGTATCGCCAAATGATCGACGACCTCCTCGATCAGCGCGGATGGCTCGTCATCAGCGCAATTCAAGCCGGGCATGAGGACGAGGCGCCCGAAAGCCCCCCCTTCTACAACGTCGGAGGCCTGGGCGAGATCGCTGGACACAACCACCTCGAAGACGGTCGCTTCCTCGTGACGCTGCACGGGATCAAGAGGGTGCGGCTACGCGAAGTAGAGAGCGACAAGCCCTACAGGATGGTCGAGTACGAAGGCATCCAAGAGAGTCAACCGACAGGCGAGCGGGCGGTCGCGGTCACCCTCGCCCTCCGTCATGCGATCAATGAGCGCTCGGATGAAGAATTAGAGATCCCAATGGACGCGCCCATGGCACCGCTCGCGGACTTGCTCTTGCACTTCCTCAAGCTGCCCGCAGAAGAGATGCAGGCGGCATTCGCCGAGCCGGACGCGGGTCGACGAGCTCACATCGCGCTCGCGAAGCACATCGCGACCTGACCCTCTCAGGAGAGCGTCGCGATCACCGGCGCATGATCCGAGGGCTTCTCGCCGTCACGCGCCTCTCTGTCGATCATCACCTGCGTGCAAGCTTCGATCGCGGGCGGGCTCATCAAGAAGTGATCGATCCGTAGGCCCCGATTCCCACGCTGGAATCCGCGCGTCCTGAAGTCCCACCATGTGAACTGCCCTTCCTCTTCGCAGTGCACTCTAAATGCATCGCTCAAGCCTGGCTCCATGATCTTCGCCATTGCCGCCCGCTCGGCCTCAGAGCAGAGGATCTTATTGCGCCAAAGATCCGGCTCTGCGATGTCGCGATCATCAAAGGTGACGTTGAAATCGCCGGTCACGACGACCTTCTCATCCATCGGATAGTTCGAAGCGACGAGCTCTGCGACTCTATCCATCCACTCGAGCTTGTAGGCGTATTTGTCACTCCCGACCTCTTTCCCGTTTACGACATAGAGATTGAGGATCATGACGCCATCTACGATCGCGCCGATCACCCGCTTGTCCGCATCTTCGCCCTCTCCAGGGAGTCCACGAATCACGTCCTCCGGGGTCGATTTCGAGAGGATAGCCACCCCGTTGTAGGTCTTCTGGCCAAAGCACTCGATGTGATAGCCGAGGTCTTCTATGGGCTCCCTAGGGAAGACCTCGTCCAAACACTTCGTCTCCTGCAAGCAGACGACGTCCGGACGACGTTGCTCCAGCCAAGGTAATAGACGCGGCAGGCGCGCCCGTACGGAGTTCACATTCCATGTCGCGATGTCCATCAGAAGCACAATACCCACCAATGACCTCAGGAACGAGCCTCTAGACCTCTCTTCGGAAAGGAACGAGAATTAGGCGCAAGACCTAACCACATGTGGGCTCCCCACCTATGCTGTTCGTCCTCGAACTCCGTCAGGAGCGATCGAGATCCCAAAACTATGAGCAACGACAAAAGACAAGGCGGGCGTCGCCCCCAGCAAGGAAGCGGCGGACGAAGAGGCGGCGGTGGCGGCGGTGGGCGCAAACCTAGCCAAAGTAAATCTAGCGGCGGACCCGTCGAGCCCCTGAAGCCGACTGAGGATGTCCCCGATATCGAGAGCTTCCGCCACTGGGACCTCAGGCAAGAGGTCCTCGAGGCGCTCGACGAGGACAACATCGTCAAGCCCACGCCCATCCAAGCGATCTCGATCGAGCACGTGCTCAAGGGTAGGGACGTCATCGCGCGTGCGCAGACTGGCACTGGCAAGACGCTCGCTTTCGCTGCGCCGATGCTCACGAAGCTTGACCCGACCAGATCGTCAGTGCTCGCACTCATCCTCAGCCCGACCAGAGAGCTCGCTGAGCAGATCGCCAAAGTGTGCATCTCTATCGGAGAAAAGATCGGCCTGAAGGTCGCTCTCATCGTCGGCGGAGAACCTGCGCAACCCCAAGTCGCTGCCCTCCAAGCCGGCGCCCAAATCGTGGTAGGCACTCCAGGTAGAGTCCTAGACCTCTACGGTCAAAAGTTCCTCTCATTCCCGTGGACAGAGTTCGTCATTCTAGATGAAGCCGATGAGATGCTTGAGATCGGGTTCATCGACGACATCAAAGAGATCCTCTCAAAAACACCTGACGAGCGTCAGACCCTGCTGTTCTCAGCGACCTTCCCGACGCCTCTCTTGAAGCTCGCGAGGGACTACACGCGAGACCCCGTAGAGATCGCGACGGTCAGCGGACACGCTACAGCAGAGACCGTCACACAGCTCTGGTACAAGATCGATGGCGAGGAAGACCGCGCCATGACCGTCCTCCGTCTCCTAGAGCAATCAGACAAAGACTCCGTCTTCTTGATCTTCTGTGATCGCCGTGTCGAGGTTGACCGCCTCTTCCGCAAGCTCGAGCGCAGCCCCTTCCCCGTCAAAGCACTGCACGGCGGATACGAACAAGATGCGCGCTTCCGTGTCATGGACGCCTTCCGCTCACGCGACGTCAAGGCCCTCATCGCTACCGACGTGGCCTCTCGCGGCTTGGACGTTAAGCACGTGACCCACGTCGTCAACATTGGCGCGCCGAGGGACATCACCAGCTACACGCACAGGATCGGGCGAACCGGCCGTGCTGGCAGAGAGGGAAAGGCCATCACGATCATCGCGCCGGCGAACATGCGCAAATGGTCTCCCATCCTTAAAGAAGCCACATGGGAGATCAAAGAGGTCGACGCGCCGGAGCGGACCCGCAACGGCGGAGGACGTTCTGGCGGCGGGAGGAGACAAGACGCGCGGGGTGGAGAACCGCGCCGCAACCAAAGAAGAGGAGAGCGCTCCGAACAAGCGCCTAGAGAGGTGGCGGCAGAGACAACGAGCGCTCCGGCCAAGCAAGAGGATCGCCCGACAGAAGAGCACAGCGAGAGGCCGCGTCGACGTGGACGCGGCAGAAGGGATGCCGAAGACGCGCCCAAAGAGAACGGGTCAGAGTCGCCCAGACGAGAGCGAACTCG
>JAPKBY010000085.1 GCA_028823185.1 Planctomycetota bacterium | reverse complement strand
CGTCGCCCACGCTACTCCTGTCCCAGGTTCGCCTTCAGCTCAGCCCAGAACTCATCGACATTGTCTGCCTTGATCGTTCGCGCGGGGATCTCAAGGAAGCCGTCCTCGTCAAAGCCCAGCTCAGCGAGGCTCTGCCCCTCATGGAGCCCCTTCATCACACGCACCGAGTCCTTCCCATAGAGGTAGGGGTTCTGCACGACGGTGCCGACGACTGTGCCATCGATGATGGCCTGCAAGGTCTCGTCGGCCTCATCAAAGCTAGCGATCGCGACCTCGCCGAGCTTGCCAGCTCCTTTCAGGGCCTCGAGCGCGAGCGGCGTGTTGTAAGCGAAGAGGCACACGACACAGGCCAGGTCAGGGTGACGCGAGAGCGCATCTTCCACATTTGCCTTCCCGCGCGCGCGGTCGAATTGGTCTGTGTAGGTTCCGACGAGCTCATACTTCCCGTCCTCGCTCGTGAGCTGCGCATCAGGGGCGTCGTTTCGCAGAGGGTCATTGGAGCGGCTGAAGATCTCATCGATCACGCCTTGGCGACGACGGCGCGCGTTGTTCTGCTCCGTACGACCGACGAAGATCGCGAACTTACCCCCATCAGGCAGCGCCTCTTTCGCGAGCGCGCCACACATGCGGCCTGCGACATAGTTGTCAACGCCGATGAAGCCGAGTCGGTTGGTGTCAGGCGCGTCAGAGTCATGGGTGATGACGATGGTCTGCTCGCAGGCCTTATTGATGAGATCAATCTGGTTCTCTGGATCAATGATGCTGATCGCCATTCCGTCCACGCCCTTGGTCAGCATGTCCTCGATCGCGTTCTTTTGATCCGTCATGCCGCCCGCGGGCAAGAGCACGCTCACCTTCACGCCATACTCTTCACCGCCAGCGTTGGCGCCAGCCTCAGCGATGGTCCAGAAAGAGACGGCGCCGTTCGTGACATAGGCGAAGTGCGGTGTCCCATCACCAGCGTCGCGTCCACAAGCTGCGAGAACGAAGAGCAGGAGAGATGCAGAGAGAGAGCGGAGCAGCATGAGATTCACGAGGGTCGATGTGAGTATGAAAGCGAGCTAAGAGGATACGGAAGCTGGGCCGAGGCTTCACGTGGAGCCCCAGAGACTCCCCACTGTTACCGATCAGACATCGGGACACCTGCGATGCCCCAATTCTCCGGGGGAACTTCAATCAGCTCCACGCGGACGGATTTAGGGTCTGCCTCCAGGACCTCGCAGACGGTCTCCGTCAGCTCAGCGATGAGCTGCTTCTTCTTGTCTTCCGGGCGACCCTCGATCATGTGCATCTGTAAGAACGGCATATGAGGACTCTAGCCTGCGCGGCGCTGCCATTTCCACTTCGAAGGCCATAGACTCGCCCCAGCCAACCGCCCTCCAAAGATCCAACATGCAGAACAACGACGTCTTCTCTAGAACTCACTCCACGGGACAGCTCCTCAGCCCCCGCGCCTACAACCTCGCGATCGGCCTGACCCTCGGCTGGGGCTTCTTCGCCAACTATCTGATCGTAAAGGCTGTGCCCGCTGAGGCTCTCTACGCGATCAACCCTATCGTGTTCCTCCTAGGCTTCTTCGCCTGCGCCATGGGTGGAGTCTTCCTCTTCAACAAGTCCGACAAACCGGCTGTCAGCTTCCTCGGCTACAACCTCGTCGTGCTCCCATTCGGACTCGTGGTCGCCATGGCTGTTGGGCAATACACGGACCCTAAATATGACGGGCTCGTGCTGGAGACGATCCAGACCACCGGCTTTGTGACGATCGCCATGATGATGTTGGGCTCCATGTTCCCCGCCTTCTTCCAGAAGATCGTCGGCGCACTGACGGTCGCGCTCATCGCCGTCATCCTCGTAGAGGTCATCGGAGGGCTCTTCTTCGGATGGAGCCACGGCGTAACTGACTGGATCGTGGTCCTCATCTTCTGCGGCTACATCGGCTATGACTGGGGTCGTGCCAACGCGATCCCCAAGACCCTCGACAACGCCATCGACAGCGCCGCCGCGCTCTACATGGACATCATCAACCTCTTCCTCCGTCTCCTCAGAATCCTTGGCCGGAGAAGGTAGCGCCATAAGCCCTGACCTTCATCGCGGCATTGCAACTCACTCTCTCATTGCCTGATCAAACCTGAGCTCACTCAACGAACGCATCACACCACGGCAGGGCTGCAGCGCTCTACATGAGCACCATCAGCCTCTTCTCCGCCTCCGGACGAAGAGAATAAGAGCCCGTTGATTCAAATGGGCCAGCGCCTTCCTTACATTCTTGGCCCCTCAGACAACCCTACCGACCCCACACCAGAAGGATTACGCGATGAACGACATGGAAGAAAACAGCGCACCCGCCTCCTCCGGCAAAGCGACTGCCTCGATGATCTGCGGCATAGTGAGCCTCCTCGGCTGGTGCGTGCTCGGACCGCTCATTGTGCCCGTGGCAATCGTTGGACTCGTGCTCGGTTGCATGAGCATGAAGTCGAACGATAAGGGCTTCGCGGTCACAGGCATCATCACCTCCTCACTCTCCATTCTCCTCGGCATCGTAGTCGTGATCTTCGGCGTGGCGTTGATGGGAGAGATGGAAGAACAAGGCATCACCTTTGAGGAGATCATGAAGGAGGCCGAGCAGCAGATAGAGGAAGCCGAGGGCCGCTAAGAGCGACCCAAGCCCAGGATCGCGTCGGCGAAGGTCGTCGCCGCCTCAGGTCGGTGCTGGAAAAAGAGCATCGGCTCAATGAGCTCTAGCTCGTTGACCACTGCGGCGCCCTCATCATCGAAGAGGAAATCGGCCCTCGCGTAGAGCGGAAGCTCCACTCCAGGGGCTAGCGCGAGGGCGCGCCTTGAGATCTCTACGAGCGAGGGATCAAGCTCAACGAGATGATCTGTCCCGCCGTGAGCGTCCTGAACGCGGTAGTCACCAGCGACGGCCAGCTTCTGCACCGAGTGCGTCGGCTCACCATCGATCAGCATCACTGAGACCTCCCCCTCCGTCTCAACTCGAGAGAGGTAGGGCTGCAGCATCATCGCCTGATCTTTTAAGCGCGCGTTTAGGAAGTCCTCTGCCTCACGCACGCTGTCCTCTCCCGCTCTTAAGCGGTGCGTATCACTAGCGACAGCACCCACCAGCGGCTTGATGAAGCCAGACTTCCAGCCGCGCTCATGCATGACACGCGCGAGGTCCACCGTCTCCCCAAGCTCGAACCACTCCGTCGGCGCCACTGGAACGCCAGCCGCATCGAGATCCTTCAGATAGGACTTCTCGCTGTTCCAGGCGATGATCTCCTTCGAATTGTGGAGCGTCGTAACGGCCGCGACCTCCTCCACCCACCGCAAGAAGCGCTCTCGCGCGTGGTGGTAAGTCCAGGTCGTCCGCACCACGACGACATCAAAGGAGCCCCAATCTACGTCCTCGTCCTCCCAGTCCGGGCGTTCGAAGTCCACATCAAGAGCAGCGAGCGCCTCCCAGAGGGGGCGCTCCGTCTCGACACCATCATGGTGTTCAGAGCAATCAGCGAGGGCGATCTTCATTGTGCAGAGGAGGACTTGGAGCAGAGCGGTACGAGAGCGCTATCATGACGACTCGGAGTTCTCACTTGGAAGCCTCAGCCCTCTTCTTACTTCTCAGCCTCGCAGCGGACGCAGGCGACCCACCGGTCAGCTTCGATCGAGACGTCAGGCCCATCCTCTCGGACAACTGCTTCGAGTGCCACGGACCGGACAACAACAAGCGCAAGGCCAAGCTGCGCCTCGACAGAGAAGAGGGCCTCTTCGCACACAGAGATGGAGTCAAGGTCATCACCCCAGGTGCGCCAGAGGAGAGCGAGCTCTTCGCGCGCATCACTGAGCCTGACGCGGACTTCCGCATGCCACCGGCAGAGTTCCGTCACTCCTTAGACGACGCCGAGATAAGCACCATTCAGCGCTGGATCACCGAGGGCGCAGAGTACGAGAGCCACTGGGCGTGGCGCGCACCTCAGCGGCCCGCCACACCAGACGTCCGAGATGAGCGCTGGACACAGAGCCCCATCGACAGCTTCGTCCTCGCCCGGCTAGAGACCGAAGCGCTCTCACCATCAAGCATCGCCGATGCGCGCACCCTAGCGAGGAGACTCAGCGTCGACCTCACAGGTCTCCCCGCGAGCCCCGCGACCGTGGACGCCGTAGAGAGCGGCGAGTTGACGTTAGAGACGCTCACCGAAGAGCTGCTCGCCTCGCCCCACTATGGCGAGCGCATGGCGCAGCATTGGCTCGATCTCGTGCGCTACGCAGACACCGTCGGATACCACGGCGACCAAGAGTGGAATATGTGGCCCTACCGCGACTATGTGATCCGCTCCTTCAACGAGAACAAAGCCTTCGACCAGTTCACGCTAGAACAGCTCGGCGGCGACCTCTTCGAAGAGCCCAGCATGCCCGACAAGGTGGCTGCGGGTTACAACCGCCTCAACATGGTCACCTTCGAGGGCGGCTCACAGGCGAAGGAGTACCTCCTCAAATACGCGGCGGATCGCGTGCGCAACTTCTCCACGGTGTGGTTGGGATCAACCGTGGGCTGCGCCGAGTGTCACGACCACAAGTTCGACCCATACGCGACGGAAGACTTCTACAAGCTGTCTGCCTACTTCGCAGACATCAACGAGGTCGGCGTCTTCGCAGGAGTCGGCGCCGTCCCGCCCGAGATGAAGGTGGCCTCCCCTGAGCAAGAGGCGCAGCTCCAAGAGCTCTCCGCCACGGCTCAGTCACTGGAGGAAGAGCTCGACCGTGAAGACCCCCTGCTCACAGCAGAGCAGCGAGCGTGGGAGTCAGCAGCGATGGCAGAGGCGGACGATGGCGTCCGCGCGAATGTCATCTGGCTAGACGACATCCAAGCCAATGGTGGCACGACGGAGGGCACGTGGAGCTTTGTGACTCAGGCTGACGGCGCGCCCATCCACTCCGGTGAGAGCTCACGCAAGCAGACGGGCAACGGGATCGTCCAACACTTCTTCCACGAGGCCACCAAGAGGGTCTCTCTAGGAGCGGGCGACCTCCTCTACGCTTGGGTCTACCTCGACGCAGAGAACCCACCCGAACAGCTCATGCTCCAATTCCACATCGATGGAAACTGGGAGCACCGCGCCGTCTGGGGCCCGGACAAGATCAGCTTCGGTGGCCCAGGCACGGACACAGACGCACACCGCAAGATGGGCGAACTCCCCGTCGCGGGCGAGTGGGTGCGCCTCGTGGTCGACCCGACCCTCGTGGGGCTCGGCCCGGGCAGCTCAGTCGACGGGATGGCCTACACCCAGTTCGGCGGCCTCGCTCACTGGGACGACGCCGGCGTCGAGACAGAGACGCCATCGCTAGTCTTTGGCAGCGCCACAGGATCTGTCCGTGAGGCAGTCATCGTGAGCGCATCAACTAGAACCCCCGAGCAAGAGCAGCTGCTGCGAGCACACTTCCGCGCGAGCGCACCCAGCCTGGAGATGAGCCGCGCAGCCCTGGCTGAGGCCGAGGCGGCGCACGCGAGCTTTGAAGCCACCCTCCCCGTGATGTTAGCCACGGTCAGCGTGACACCTAGAGAGGTGCGCGTCCTTCCGCGCGGCAACTGGATGGATGAGAGCGGCGAGGTCATCGCGCCGGGCACTCCCGCCTTCATGCCGCAAACGCCGGCGAGAGAGGGAGCGCGCGGAGACCGACTCGACCTCGCGCGCTGGGCAGTCTCTAAAAACAATCCCCTCGTCGCGCGAGCCTTCGTCAACCGCATCTGGAAGCTGCTCTTTGGTGAAGGCATCGCCCGTACGCCCGACGACCTCGGCAACCAAGGAGCGCGCCCGACGCATCCAGAGCTGCTCGACTGGCTGAGCGTGGAGTTCGTCGAGAGCGGATGGGATGTGAAGCACATCGTGCGCACGATCACAGCCTCGAGCACCTACCGCCAGAGCTCGTCTTCACGAGCGGACCTCATCGACAGGGATCCATACAACGAGCTCCTCGCTCGCCAGTCTCGATGGCGACATGACGCAGAGTTCCTGCGCGATGGAGCGCTCGCTGCGAGCGGCCTCCTCTCAAGGTCAGTCGGCGGCAAGAGCGTGAAGCCATACCAGCCGGCAGGTCACTGGCGTGAGCTCAACTTCCCGATGCGCACTTGGCAAGCAGACGAAGGCGACGCGCTCTACAGGCGCGGGCTCTACACCTTCTGGTGCCGCACCTTCCTCCACCCAGCCATGGACGCCTTCGACGCCCCCAGCAGGGAAGAGTCCTGCGCGCGCCGCAACCGCTCGAACACTCCCCAGCAAGCGCTCGTGCTCCTGAACGACCCCACCTTCGTAGAGGCCGCCCGCGTCCTCGCACAGCGCTCACACAGCGAAGGATCTGATGTGCAAGGCATCAGGCAGCTCTGGCAGAGCGTCCTCGCACGAAGCCCGCGCCCCGAGGAGCTAGAAGTGGCCAGCGCGCTGCTTGAGTCAGAGCGCGCACGCTTCGCAGCCGACGCGGACGCCGTGAGCGCCCTGCTCAGCGTTGGAGCCCAGCCGCTCCCTGCAGAGATCGCCCCTGACGAGCTCGCGGCTTGGACACAGCTCGCGCGCCTCGTCTTTAACCTCCATGAGACCGTGACGAGGAGCTGATGACTCACCCCAACTCCTTCACCCGCCGCGGCTTCTTCGGCCAAGCTGGCGCCGGCGTCCTCACGGGCGCGCTCTCAAGCATCCTCGGCAAGGACGGCATCGCCGCCACCGGTGGAGCGCTCGACTCGACGCATCACATGCCCCGCGCGCGCCGCGTCATTCACCTCTGCATGGCGGGCGGCCCCTCTCACCTAGAGACCCTCGACTACAAACCGGAGCTCGCGCGTCGACACGGCGAGCCGATGCCAGAGTCATTCACGAAGGGACAACAGCTAGCGCAGCTCCAAGGAGCGGCCCTCAAGTGCTTCGCGCCCCAGCACGCCTTCGCACAGTTCGGAGAGTCTGGCCAAGAGATCTGCACGCTCTTCCCCAAGATAGGCAGCCACGCAGACAAGCTCTGCATCGTGCGCTCACT
>JAPKBY010000084.1 GCA_028823185.1 Planctomycetota bacterium | reverse complement strand
GCGCTTCTCTTTCGCTGAAGCCGATCGAGGTGAGCGCGCTGACAGCGTCTTCCACGAGTGCAGAGGGCGCCGAGGTCGTGCTCGGGCTCGTCACGCTGCCCGCTGTCTTGAGGGCTGGAGAGTCTTTTAAGTCCAAAAGGATCTGCTGGGCTGTCTTTTTGCCAACGCCTTTGACTTGGACGAGCGCGGAGACGTTCTCTGAGAGGACCGCTGCGATGAGCTCTTCCACTCCGAGATGGCTGAGGATCGCTAGCCCCATCGCGGGTCCGACTCCTCGTACGCTGAGGAGCAATCTGAAGAGGTCACGAGTCGCCCGATCCGAGAAGCCGTAGAGCTGCTGCGAATCTTCGCGGACTACGAAGTGGGTCCAAGCCTTTGTTGGGGAGTCCTCACCGAAGTCGGCGCCGAGCGGGACCGCGAGGTCATAGCCCACTCCGCCGACATCAAGAATGAGCTTCGTCCCCTGGCGATCGGCGATGTTGCCTACCAGGAATTCGTACACGAGTTGCTCTTCCTCCGCTTGGTTTGAACTAGTCCGTTGAGTCGGGCTTGCTCTTAAGCTTCAGTCCAAATTGCTCGAGGCGCTCTCGCAGCTCGACCAGTGAGGTCTGACCGAAGTTCGGCATGCCGAGCAGCTCCTCTTCGGAGTGCTGGATGATGTCCCCTAGGGTCAGGCAGCCGAGTGTCTCGACGGCGCGTCGCGCGCGGATCGAGAGCTCGAGGTCTGAGAGCGGACGATTGAGGGCGTCCGCGTTCTCCATGCCGGTGTAGCGGTTGCGGCCGACATCGACGCTGGCCACAGCCTCTTCGTGGGGCATGCCGAGCAGTAGGCCCTTGCTGCCGAGGATCTCTTTGATCTCGTTGAGAGAGGTCTCGCCGAAGTTCTTGTAGGCGAGGAGCTCGGCCTCGGTCTGCTCGACGAGGTCGCCGAGGGTCAAGATGTCCATCTTGTTGAGACAGTTTCTCGCGCGGACAGAGAGCTCGAAGTCGGTGATCGGCGTGCGCAGGATCTGGTTCAGTCGATCCTCTTTACGCTCGAGGTCCTCGTCGTAGTACATCTCCATGCCGGCGAGGGCGTCGGCGAGGTAGAGGCGGGCTAGCTCGTCCATGGGCGCTGACTTCACGATCGAGTCGTAGCAGCTGGCGGCTTCTTGGTGCCGTCCCATGTCTTCGTAGAGAATGCCGAGGTTCATCATCGCGTTGCGCTCTGCGGGTTGCAGGGCGACGAGCGCTTGGTAGGCCTCGAGAGCGCCTTCGTCCAGGCCCATGCGCTCGGAGAGGCGGGCGAGGTGAAAGAGGTTCTTGCGGTGAGCGATGCTCACGTCGCAGGACTTCTCGTAAGCCTCGAGGGCACTTTCCCAATCGCGCTCCGCTTCGAAGAGGCGGCCGGTTATGTGAAGGCCGTCAGCGCTCTGTTGGAAAGCTTCTGGGGTCTCTGCGATCTCAGCGCGAAGGCTCGCGATGTACTCCTCTGGCTCTGCGTCCGATCCGAGATGCTTCTCTAGGCGAGCTTCGAGCGCTCCTGCGCGCGGGCGCGGCTCTTCGGGGTAAGCGGTTGAGAGGCGATTGAAGATCCCTAGCGCGCCGTCCCATTGGGAGGTCTGCATGTAGGCCATCGCGAGAGTGAAGGATGCGACGTCGTCGGCGGTGTGAGAAGCGAGCAGTTGAGCTGCATCCTCATACCGGCCAAGGATCCACATACCTAGCCCTTTGCGTCGACCGGCTTCGGCTTCGGTGCCGAGCGATTCCAGGGTCCGCTCTAGGGACTCCTTGGCGCTCTGGCTTGAGAAGACCTGGACGCGGGCGTCTTGGAGGGATGCGAAGCTCGGGATCGTGTCTTCGGCGAGATCGAAGGTCGTCGTCACGGAATTAGGCGTATGGGGGTCGACTCCGACTGCTGAAGTCCGCCGTCGTGGCGGGGCTCAGCTTTGGCGCGGAGGGGGTGCGGGAGAGTTTGCCTCGATGAGGCTCAACGGGGATTCTATGTAGAGGTGAGGGCCTACGTCAACTCGGCGAGAAAACCGGGACTGTCTGAATATTGATTCGGGATTCGAAGGCTCCCGATCAGTACGGTAGGGCACATCGTGATGGACCCCTCTGAATGGGCCTGTCCGGCCACCTGGGCGGGTCCTCCGCGTGCGGCCCAGGAGGAGAGCGCGTCGCGGGGGATTACACCTAGGGAGAGACAACCAGTTGGACATGCTCGTCGTTGAAGGCGGCCACACCTTGGAAGGGACGGTGGCTTGCTCAGGATCTAAGAATGCGTTTCTTCCTATCGCTGCGGCTGCCTTGCTCACCACTGAGCCACTGAAGGTGACCCGAGTCCCTGATCTCGCAGACGCGAACTTGATCCTCAATATCCTTGAGGGTCTCGGCTGTGAGGTTCATCGCGACTTCGAGAACTCGAGCATCACAATCCAGGCGCCTGAAGAGCCGCTGGGCGAGGCCGGCTGGGAAGATGTTCGCAAGATGCGGGGCTCCGTCTATGTGCTAGGCCCGCTTTTGGCGAGGACTGGAGCTGCGAAGGTCAGCCTGCCTGGTGGCTGCGTCATCGGTCAACGGCCGATTGATCTCCATCTACGTGGCCTGGAGGAGCTTGGCGCAAAGGTCGAGATCGACCACGGACACGTCGTCGCGAGCGTCCCTGGCGGGCGACTTACTGGGGCACACATCTACCTCGGTGGATCCTCGGGGTCTTCCGTCGGTGCTACGGCGAACATCATGATGGCTGCCTGCTTAGCTGATGGAGAGACCATCATCGAAGGCGCAGCCTGTGAGCCGGAGGTCGTGGACCTCGGGCGCTGCTTGATCGGGATGGGGGCCACCATCGAGGGCTTGGGCTCTCCGCGCCTCAGCATTCAAGGTGTAGAACAGCTGGGCGGTTGCGAGCATGAGGTCATCCCTGACCGAATCGAGGCTGGTACTTATGTGATCGCGGGAGCGATGACAGGGGGACGAGTAAAGGTTGAGGGCTGCGATCCAGGGCACCTGAGCGTGCTCCTCGCTCGCTTGCATCAGGCCGGCGTACCCTTCGAGATTGGAGATGGCTTCATTGAGACTCAGTCCTTTAACCCGCGTGATCCCCAGGAGGGATTGCGGGCGACCGACGTGACGACCCTCCCTTATCCAGGCTTCCCGACGGATCTGCAGGCCCAGTGGATGGCGCTCATGACCCTCGCGCCTGGTATCAGCGTGATCACCGAGAAGATCTACCCTGATCGTTATATGCACATGCCTGAGCTGCTCAGGCTCGGCGCTGATCTGCGTCGTCAGAACGCTGGAACGGCGATCGTGGTAGGCGGCAAGCGCCTCTCTGGTGCTCCAGTGACCGCAAGTGACCTCCGCGCCTCCGCTGCGCTGGTGCTCGCTGGCCTCGTCGCAGAGGGCGTGACTGAGGTTCACCGCGTCTATCACATTGATCGGGGCTATGAGCGCATCGAGGACAGGCTCAGCGCGCTGGGTGCCGTCATTCGACGCGAGTCGGACCCTTGGGTGGGCTGAACTATTTGAGAAGCACGGCCTAGACGCGTGCGGTTCTGCGGGTGAGCGTGATATAAGGCGCCCTCTACACCATGTTCGAGAGCTTAACCAAACGCCTGAATGACTCTTTCTCTGGTCTGCGCGGACGCCGCGAGCTGACCGAGGAGAATGTCGAGCAGGGCCTTCGCGAAGTGCGACAGGCCCTCTTGGAGGCTGACGTCAACTTTGGCGTCGTGAGGGACCTCGTGGAGAGTGTGCGAGTCCGAGCGCTCGGGGCTGACCGACTCAAGGGCGTCGACGCATCCGAGCAGTTCGTTCACGCTTTTCACTCAGAGCTAGTCGAGCTTATGGGCCCTGAGGGGGCTCGGATTGAGTTCTCGAATAAGCCGCCTACGATCATTCTCGTCGCTGGCCTTCAGGGCGCTGGCAAGACGACGACCTGTGCGAAGCTAGCTAAGCATCTTCGCGATAAGCATCAAAAGCGTCCGCTGCTCGTCGCTGCTGATGTGAAGCGACCTGCCGCTGTCGAGCAGCTGCGAGTTTTAGGAGAGCAGATAGGCGTGCCGGTCCACTCGGTGGATGGCGCCGCTCCGGCGCTGGTTTGCGCTAGTGGCGTCCATCGCGCAAAAGAGGAGGGGCACGACGTCGTCATCCTCGACACGGCTGGGCGCCTGCACGTTGATGAAGAGCTCATGCGCGAGGTCGGCGAGATCGCGCGTGAGGTCAAGCCTGACGCTCAGATCCTCGTCGTAGACGCGATGACAGGTCAGGACGCTGTGCGCTCAGCAGAGGCCTTCCACTCTGAGCTCTCGCTCACTGGGTTGATACTTACGAAGCTCGACGGGGACGCTAGAGGTGGCGCCGCAGTCAGCTTGAAAGCGGTCACTGGTTGCCCAGTGCTCTTCGTCGGTACGGGGGAAAAGGTCGATGATCTAGACGCTTTTCATCCTGATCGGATGGCAGGACGAATCCTCGGGATGGGGGATGTTGTCGGCCTGGTCGAGAAGGCCCAAGAGGAGATCAACGATCAAGAGGCTCAAGATAGCTACGAGAAGATGGTCCTCGGGACCTTCACGCTCGAAGACATGCTCTCGCAGCTGAAGATGATGCGGCGCTTGGGACCCATGAAGAAGGTCCTCGGGATGATGCCTGGCGTCGGGAACATGGCGAAGGATCTCGACATAGATGACAAGCACATGGATCGCTTGGAGGCGCTGTTCACCTCGATGACACCCACCGAGCGACTACACCCGGAGGTCCTAGATATGTCTAGGCGCCGTCGAATCGGTCGTGGTGCCGGCCAGGAGGTCGGCGCTGTGAACGATCTGCTCAAGCGCTTCAAGGACATGAAGAAGCTCATGAAGCAGATGGGCAAGATGGGGATGGGGTCCAAGATGGGGTCCAAGGCCAAGAAAGACGCTCTGCGTGGAATGTCTAGCTCAGGTGAGCTGGCAGACGAGAGCGGGGGTGGGCTCGGGGGGATGCTGGGCGGCGCTGCCGGCGGTCTCGGGTCACTCTTTGGAGGAGGAAGCCCTGGTGAGATGCCAGGGATGGGGATGAATCCCCTCGATTCCGCCCGTCCGATGGGGTCTTCGTCCACCCGAAAGAAGCCTCCGAAGCGTAAAAAGAAGCCTAAGAAGAGCCGGAAGGGACGCAAATAGATGTGTCATTTCCCCAGGCTTCTTTGCTCAGAAGGTTGTTTTGGGCGGCGGGCTCTGGACAGGGGGCCTCTAAGAGTGTGTCGTGTTAGGCCGTCTTTCGAAGTGGAGCCCACTCGGGCCTCGTTTTGAAGGGCAAATCTTGTCTTTGAGCCAATCGAATTGGCTCTCTTGCGATCTCTGGCTTGTTAGCTAGACCTCGTCTTCTCCTTCACCTCATCTGTTCGAATATGTCCGTCGTCATCCGAATGAAGCGCACTGGCCGTCGAAACCGCCCGTGCTACCGCATCTCTGTTGCAGACTCCCGTGCGCCCCGTGACGGTCGCACCTTGGAGACCTTAGGTCTCTATGACCCAGTGTCGAAGGCGGCTGATCAGCAGACGACGCTCAATGTAGATCGAGCCCGTCATTGGATGACCAACGGTGCTCAACCGAGTGACACTGTCCGTTCAATCTTCAAGCGCATGGGCGTCTTCGAAGAGATGGACATGACAACCAAGAAGCGCGACCGCTCTGGTCGTAAGCTCGACACGAAGACCACAGCGACACGGAAAGCCGTGCAGGCTGAGCGTGGCGCGCGCAAAGAGGCACGCAGAGTCGCCAAGATCGAGGCTGCACGACCTCTGAAGGAGGTCTCGGAAGAGGCCCCCGCCGAAGAGACTGCTGCTGTGGAAGAGACCGTTGAAGAGATCGCAATCGTAGAGGAGGCGCCTGCAGAGGAGCCTTCAGCTGACGACTCGAAGGAAGAGTAGTCCTAGCCCTTAACTATCTGACGCCTCTCGCCCAGGTGTCCTTGCTTAGAACAATCGGAGTTCATCCGTGGTGAAGAAAGCCGACTACGTAAAACGCCTCATCGCAGAGGTCAAAGTCCGGGGCTCATACCCCAAGCGACGCAACAGTGAGCTCTCGCTCCTTGAAGAAGGAGTGAAGGTCATCCTGATGCGGCATCTCTCGGAGAAGATCTCGGACTCGTCCGTGCTCTCCCTCCGCGCGGGCTTCCTAGACTGGAACGAGGTCCGAGTGAGCCAGGCTCAGGAGATCGCCTCCTACCTGAAGACTGGACTTCGTGGCACAAAGTTTGAGGTCGCTGAGCGAAATCGCCAAGCGGCGATGGAGGTTAAGACCTATCTCCAGGAGATCTTCCAGAAGACTCATGGACTTGACCTAGAGGTGTCATGTGGTGATGTCGTTGAGTCCTCCAAGGCGCTCACTGACCTGCCCACCCTAGGACAAACCCTTGGCGGCTATCTGCTCTACCAAGCAGCTGATGGCGCCATCCCCGTACACAAAGGTGTCCTCAAGCTCTGTGAGAAGTTGGGGTTCATCGGAAAGACCAGCTCTCGCTCGAAGGGGCTCGCGATGCTGGAGCAGCTTGTCCCCAAAGGGCAGGAGCGTGAGTTCGCCCTCGTCATCCATGAGATCGCAGATCTATGGGATGACGATGACGCACCGATCTACATGGACTATGAGGTGTTGCGGTCGGTTCCCTATGGGAAGAAGGCCCATGCCAGCCGCGTCGCCTTGGTCGAGCGAAACGAAGCCAAGGCAATCCGCGATGAGAAGAAGCGGATAGCTCAAGAGATTCGCGATGAAGCTGATCGCAAGCGGGAAGAGGCCAAGGCTGAACGCGAGCGCAAGAAGGCTGAGGAATTGGCCGCGCGGGAGGCAGCGCGCCTTCAGTTGATCCGCGAGAAGGATGCGTCGAAGAAGGCTCGAATCCTTGAAGCTAAGCGTGCGGTTGAGGCCAAGAAGAGGGCTGAGATCAAGAAAAAGGCTGACGACAAGAAGCGTGCGATAGCTCAGAAGAAGGCAGCGGCTAAGAAGAAGATCACTGACAGGAAGAAGGCAGCGCTGAAGAAGAAGGCTGACGCTAAGAAGGCGGCG
>JAPKBY010000083.1 GCA_028823185.1 Planctomycetota bacterium | reverse complement strand
ACGCTGACGGTCACGTTTGCGCCATCAACCTTCGCTTCTGCCCTGCGAAGGTCATCGTTGACCGTGATCGGGTCAGAGGCTTGGTGCGTCAACGCAGACTTGGCGATCGCCCAAGTGAGGGCTGCATCTTCATTGACGTGGGCGACGTAAGTGTTGTTGTCCAGGACATCGTGACTGATGACCAAGCCAGCTCCGACGCCGAGGAGGGCGGGGAAGCAGGCCGGGACGCAGAGAGCGACGGCGAGGAAGAGGGGGAGTCGAGCAATGTTGCGCATATCAGGCTTCCTTCGAGAGGTTTGGTGTGTGGGGTTTCCGCCCCGCATCGGAAGAGTAGCGAGAGAGAGGCCTCGGTTCACCCTCTGCTTCGTGTGAATTATGATTCTGCTCAAATATTTAGACGCTGACAGGTGATGCTGCCTGAACCATCTGACGGAAGAAGGAGAGGCCCTCGCCCTCTGAGCGCGGGCTGAGGCGCGTCCATTGGGGATGATTCCAAGGCAAGATGTTGCGCTCTGGGTGAGGCATGAGGCCTAAGGCGCGGCCGCTCGGGTCGCAGATGCCCGCGATGTTGTCGATGGAGCCATTCGGGTTCGCCGGGAATGAGTCTCCAGCGTTGGGTACGACATAGCGAAGCGCGATCTGCTTGGCGTCCTTTAGGCGCGTGAGAACAGCATCATTTTGGACGACAAAGCGACCCTCTGCGTGCGCTGCGGGGCAGGGGATCGATTGGCCATCGCTGAGCCAGACGCACGCAGTGTCGGCGGCTTCGAGCTCGATCCATCGACACTCAAAGCGGTTTGAGGCGTTCGCGTGGAGCGCGATCTCACGTCCAGCGGCGCTCTTGAGCTCGCCTTGTTTCGGTGACTCCGAGACCGGAGGGTCGAGGATCCCTGATTCAATCAAGACCTGGAAGCCGTTACAGATGCCGAGCACTAAGCCGTCAGCGTCGATAAAGCGCCGGAGCTCTGCGTACATTCCGTGGCGAAGCTCTAGTCCTAAGACGCGCCCTGCGGCGATGTCGTCGCCGTAAGAGAAGCCACCAGGGAAGATGCACATGCCGGCCTCCTGGAGGCGCTGAGGGTCATCTAGGAGCTGTTGGATGTGGATGAGCTCAACGCGTGCTCCGGCGAGCTCTAGAGCTCGTACGGCCTCTGCGTCGCAGTTGGTTCCGGCTGTGCGCGTGACGATGGCGAGGGGAGATGTCATGTCTTGATTAGCCTTGGAAGCCAGATTGGTGCGCTGCGCGTAGATCGTCTATTGAGATGTCGAGGAGGGTCGCGCGCTCTGCTCCCCGGATCACGAGTTTTGGCGACTCCGTGACGCGGCCGATGTGTTGGACGGGTAGCCCTTCAAGGCAAGAGCGGAAGCTGTCCTCTTCTGAGGGGGCGACCTCCACGATCCAGCGCGTGCATGACTCTGAGAAGAGCAGCGTCGCGTCCCTGTCATAGCCGTCATCGAAGTCTGCGCTGAGTGAACTCAGATCGAGCTCTGCGCCGAGGTCTCCTGAGAACGCAGACTCGGCGGCTGCGACAGCTAGTCCGCCCTCCGAGAGGTCGTGACAGGCGCGCAGTCTTCCGCCTGCGATCGCCGAAGCGAGCGCCCGCATCAACTTGGGGGCTAGCGCGAGATCGGGAGCGGGGACTGTTCCGCCTGCAGTGCCATTGACATCGAAGAGGACGGAGCCGCCAAGCTCCGCGCTCGTGTTGCCGACGAGGTAGATGGAGTTCCCCGCCTGCTTGAGGTCCATCGTCATAGCTCGCTTGACGTCTTGAACCTTCGCGAGGGCTGAGATCAAGAGGGTCGGAGGGATGGAGATGGTCTCATCTCCGACTCGATACTCGTTGTTGAGGCTGTCCTTGCCGCTGATGAATGGGGTGCTGTACGCCATGGCGGCGTCATAGCAGGCCTTTGAAGCGAGGACTAGAGAGCCGAGGCGATCGGGTTTGTCGCAGTTACCCCATGAGAAGTTGTCGAGGATCGCCGTGTGGTCTGGGTCTCCTCCTACCGCGACTGAGTTGCGAAGAGCCTCATCGATGACGGCGAGCGCCATCCGGTAGGGGTCAAGGACGCCATAGCGAGGGTTGGCTCCACAAGAGATCGCGCAACCTGCGTCCGTGCTGTCGAGCGGCCGAAGGACCGCTGCATCGCTCGGTCCGTCCGCGCGCGTTCCGACGAAGGGCTTGATGACGCTGGTCCCTTGGACCTCGTGGTCATACTGCCTGACGATCCACTCCTTGCTCGCTACGTCGGGGTGAGCGAGGCATCGGACGAGGGCGTCGTTTGCGTCACCGGCATCACTGAGGCGCTCGAGTCCGGGGTCTTTGATCGAGGGCGGATTCCACTCAGCCTTTCTCGTCGGTCTCGGCGTGCCATCGTGAAGAAAGCTCATCGACATGTCGGCGACGACCTCTTCATGCCAACGCAGGATGAGGCGACCGGTGTCTGTGAAGGTTCCGATATCGGCTGTCTCGCAGCCCTCTGCTTCAAAGACAGCGCGGCATGCTTCTAGGTTTTCAGGCGGGACGGCGAAGACCATTCGCTCTTGAGCTTCTGAGATCCAGACCTCTTCGGGTGAGAGCCCTGCGTACTTGAGGGGCACCGAGTCGAGCGTCACGTCTGCGCCGCACTTTTCGCCCATCTCGCCGACGGCAGAGGAGAATCCACCAGCTCCGCAATCTGTGACAGCGCGATAGAGGCCTAGGTCACGGGCGCGTAAGAGCGCATCCAGGACACGCTTCTCCGTGATGGCGTCTCCGATCTGAACAGCCGCCGAGGAGACGACGTCTGAGTCTTCGGTTAGCTCTGCTGAAGAGAAGGTCGCGCCGTGAATTCCGTCGCGTCCTGTGCGACCCCCGGCGACGAAGATGATGTCGCCTGGGTGGACCTCCTTGTCCGCGCAGGAGCGGGGGATGAGTCCGACGGTTCCGGCGTAGACCAGAGGGTTTCCGACATAGCGCGGATCGACCCAAACCCCACCAGAGACGGTCGGGATGCCCATACGGTTGCCATAGTCTCGGACGCCAGCGACGATCCCTCGCAGGATGCGTCGGGGGTGCATGGAGCCCTTGGGGACGTCCTCCCGTGGCATGTCGAGGGGGCCGACGAAGAAGCTGTCCGTGTTCGCGATCGGTCGCGCGCCGAGTCCGACGCCGAGGATGTCACGGATCACTCCGCCGATTCCGGTGCCCGCGCCGCCGTAGGGATCGATGGCGCTCGGGTGGTTGTGAGTCTCAACCTTGAAGCAGAGGTCCCAGCCTGACTCGGGGTCAAACTCGATGATGCCTGCGTTGTCGTGGAAGACGCTGATGCACCACGGCTTGTCGAGCTCTTCGGTCGCCCGCTTGATGGTGGTCTTCAGCAGGTTGTCGATGCGCTCGCCGTCCATCTCGATGATGCCGGCGAAGGTCTTGTGCTTGCAGTGCTCACTCCAGGTCTGGGCGATCGTCTCGAGCTCGCATGCGCTGGGCTCGCGGCCGGCCTCTTTGTAGTGCGCTTTGATCTCTAGCATCTCGATGAGATTGAGAGAGAGGCAGCCGTCCGTGCTGAGCTTCATCAGCGCTTCATCGCTAGCTTCTAGGATTGGCACCTCAACGCGACCGTGCACAGGGCCCTCGGCTGGCGGTCCATAGGGCAGCGACTCTGAATCCAAGAGCACATCTTCGATCGTCTCATTGCCTAGGATCTTTCGCGCGATCTCGGCGATGTCATTGTTCGAGGCGTCCCCTTCGAGCTCATAAGCAGTGAAGGTCGAGACATAGGGCTCGCGTTGATCTCCTCCGAGATCATTGCGCTCAAGCGCGCGCGTGATCGTCATGGCGACCGGGTCCATGACTCCGGCCTTCTTTGCGACGAGGACTCGCCTCGCGCTCGAATTCTTTTTGGGTTCCTGTCGCGGAGCGTAGAGCGTGATCTCGTCTAGGACGGGATCTGCGAGGAGTTCGGTGGCGATCCGACCGGCCTCCTCAGGCGAGAGGGCAGGAGGGAGCAGATATCCGTGCCCGACTCGGGCGCTGGATAGACCCTCGATCCCGAGCTCTTTGACGGCTCCGAGGAGGTGATTGGCCTCGGGATCGTCCACGGGGGGGCGACGGAAGACTTCGACGCGCCAGGCGTCGGGCAGGGGGGCGGTTGTGCTGTCCACGGTTGTGCTGCTTGGGTGTCGTTGGCGATCTAAGAGCGGCCATGCTACCAACCCAAGCGGTGGAATCCCCGAAGGATGCTGCGGTCCTTTCTTCTTGCGCGTCTACCCGAGGCAGAACACGATGTGTGGAGCCTGACCGGGGCGGTGAGCTCAGCTCGCTGAACCGCTGAGAGGCGAGAAGGATCACCTTGAGCCAGAGCGAAGAGAAACGAAAGGAAAACAGCGCTGGGCCGATGGCCTTTGAGCGTCCAATTCAGGAGTTGGAGTCTCAACTTCGCGAGTTCGAAGATCTCTCGGATCGCTCGAACTTGGACGTCTCTAGAGAGATCGCTGCGCTACGTGATCGCATTCATGCTTCCATCGAGGAGACCTACGCTGAGCTCTCACCTTGGGATCGGGTGAACGTCGCGAGACACCCAGAGCGGCCAGTGACCAGTGATTACATCGCCGGAGCCTTCGATGACTTCTTTGAGTTGCATGGTGATCGGACCTTTGGGGACGACCACGCCATGGTGACGGGCTTCGCGAGGATCGGAGAGCAGCGCTTTCTCCTCGTAGGGCACCGAAAGGGCCGAACGATGAAAGAGCGCCTCGCATGTAACTTCGGATGTGCTCATCCAGAGGGCTACAGGAAGGCGCTCCGGAAGATGCAATTGGCTGCTCGGATGGGCTTGCCGATCGTCACCTTGATCAACACCCCTGGCGCATATCCGGGTATCGGCGCAGAGGAGCGAGGCCAGGCGGGCGCGATCGCTGAGAGCATCCTCGGCATGTTCCACTTGGACGTACCTATTCTCTCTGTCGTCATTGGCGAGGGGGGATCTGGCGGAGCTTTGGGGATCGGTGTTGGAGACCGAGTCCTCATGATGGAGTACGCCTACTACTCGGTGATCAGCCCTGAGGGGTGCGCCGCGATCCTCTGGAAGGACGGCTCACGCACGCCGGATGCAGCCACCGCTCTGAAATTGACTTCGGTTGACCTGATGGAGCTTGGGGTCGTAGATGGCGTGATCGATGAGCCAAGGGGCGGCGCTCACCGAGATCGGCAGGGCGCGATTCAGAAGATGCGCGAGGTCTTGCTCGCAGAGCTCACGAAGCTCTCAGAGATCCCACGGGGAGAGCTGATCTCTCGCCGGAGAGATAAATATCGCCATTTAGGGGCGATCTCAGGCCGCTTTCCGGCCTCTGGGGCTGCAAAGACCTGAGCTTTGGCCTAGTAGGACCTGAGCTTCGTTCTTGTATGGGAAGGATCGCCAACCTCTCGGCTCTGGCCGGCGTATGCTCTGTGTGCGAAGCCTTATGGACAAAATAGCTCCCGATCACCCCGCCTCTGAGTCATCAGGGGAGAAGGGGAGGCCTGATGGCCCTCTTGCCGTGGACGTGTCCGCGCTGAAAGAGGTAGATCCGATTGACGAGAAGGCACGCGCTGCAGCTGAGGAGAAGAGCTGGATCCGTCGTGCTCAACTCGGTGATGAGGAGGCCTTCGCGTGGCTCGTTCGCAGGCATGAGGTGCGCGCTTATCGGATCGCCCGAGGTCTGCTCTCTAATGAAGAAGACGCTAGGGATGTAGCACAGGAGGCCTTTTTGCGGGTCTTCCGCAGCATCGAGCGCTTTGACTTTGGCTATGCCTTCACGACCTGGTTGCATCGCATCGTCACGAACTTGGCTATCGACCATTTGCGTAAACGCCGCGTCGTGGCTCGCGGCGGTGCGCTGGATGATGAAGAGAGCCAAGCCCCTGAGCTCGTCGACGAGAGCGTAGAGGACCCCAGCGCCGGCGTGATTCGAGATGAGACTGTCAGCGAGGTGCGCGAGTGCCTTGATGCTCTCGCCCCGCACTTTCGCTCAGTGATGGTGTTGAGGGAGCTGGAAGGGCTCTCCTGCGCCGAGATCGCTGAGATCGTCGGAGCGACCAACGTCACCGTTCGCTGGCGACTTCACAGGGGACGTAAGCTCTTCCAGGAAGAGTGGGAGCGTCGCCAACGAAGTCTTGAAGGGAATCAGAATGCTCTTGAAGACTCCGCTAACACCCGCTCTAAAGGGTTCGTAAAGGATGTTGCTGAGGATGAATTCCCCGGTGATGAAGTATGAACACTGACCCCCAAATGACCTGCGAGGAGATCCTCGCCGACCTGCCCCTCTTCGTGGGTGGGGAGCTCTTCTCCGGTGAAGAAGGGGGCTCTGTTGAGGCGCAGTTCACGCAGCACCTCAGCGGCTGCGTCTCCTGCGCTGGCGAGTTCGCGGCCCTGGAGTGCGCTCGCCAAGCCTTCTTGACCTTGGGTGAAGATGTGGGTGCCCCCGGCCTTTGGCCTGATGTTCGAGCTGCTCTCGCTGCTGAAGGGCGTTTGGGCGCCGCGGCCCCGATCGCTCCTGTCTACCGTTTTCGTGGCCTAGCAGCAGCGGCTGTCCTCGCCTGCTTCGGCATCCTTCTTTGGAATGCAGAGCTTAGTCGTCCTGTTGAAACAGGAGGCGATCTGGTGCTTGAGAGCTCAACTCCGCCCGCTGTCGTTTTAGACGTACTCCCGACGAGGTCTTCGCCGCTGCGCCCGCTCATGACAGATGAGCTCGCTCTCAGTGAGGGAGCAGAGATCTTTGGCTTAGGCAGCATCGGAGAGGTCGCGACCCCTTTGCAAACTCCGGGTGGCAATAGCGCTGCCGGCATGATCAAAATCCGCTGATCCCCTCGAGAGCTGATGCTCTCGCTTCCATATATGGAGTCTCGTCGCATGAAGAAGCTCACGCTCGCTTTGACACCTCTTCTCCTCGCCCTTCAGAGTCTCCAAGCGCAGGAGACGGACATGAAGACGCCCCCTCAAGCGGTGCCCCTGACTGTGATTGAATGTGAGGAAGAGGTCTCTTTTGGGGGCGCTCCCTTTGATGCGGAGCTGTGGGCAGCTCGGCTATCTGAAGCTGATCAGGGTCTCCGGATGGCTGCTTTTGAGGCAGTGACTGAGACGGCGCGTGAACGAGTCGAGGTCTT
>JAPKBY010000082.1 GCA_028823185.1 Planctomycetota bacterium | reverse complement strand
TCTTAGCGAGGGCTGCGGCCTCGTCGAAGTCCTCGATCCAGCCCTCGCCAGCGAAGGCGGCGGGGCTGACAAGGACGACGAGGGTCGCTGCCAGGGCGGTTAAAATGGGTCTCATGTGTTGCTCCTGCAATAAGGCGCGGCAAGCTCGCCGACGCTTGAGGAGAGATACTACGCCAGCCTGGCGCCTGTGTTTGCATTCAGACCCTAAAGAACAGCCCAGAGGCCCAATAATTGTGCATCTGGCCGGCGGCACTCTCTTTTATAGAGCAGGGGTTTAAGGGCCTAGAGGGTAGGGTGAGGCTCTGTTTCTCCTCGCTAAATCACGGTCGCCGCGAATTTTGTGATGACCAACCCGGTTTCGCCAAAAAAGACACAAAATGGACTAAAAGAAGACCATTACGCTCTGTTTTGTAAGAAAACACTGCAAAAACAGGTTGTTTTGATGCGAGGTCTGACGCGCCGAGGTTGTGCTCTGTGACACTTGTGTAAATGAGCAATTCCATCGCCACGAAAACACGAAAAAACAGCTATTATTGACTTAAAATGGCAAAAAGTGATCAAAAAGAGCTCTAAATGGACCAAAAAGCTTCTGGTTTTATGCCATGGGATGGCGGGGATGACACATGGTTCTTAGGCGGCTATTTCAGCCGAAGCGGGGCGTTCCTGAATCACAAAAAGCGTTCAAAAAAGGCAGGAAAGGCCATAAAATGATCATTTTTGGTCAAAAACACACCAAAAAGTGAACGATAGAAAACATGAGATTATGGCTGAGACGTGCCCTTTGCTCTGATTCCATGCTCTTTGAGAGGTGTTCGGAGCGGGTGGGCCTGCTTGCTACGCTGATGCAATGACCCTTCGCGCTCTCCTCCTTCTTAGCTGTTGCTTGAGTCTGAACAGCCTCGCGAAGGCTCAGCAGTGGGGTCCATGGCAGGCCGTCGGACCCTTTGAGCATTCATTGGGGAGCGTCAATGTCGATGAGGCTCATGAGCCTGAGAGGCAGATCTCAGGCATGAAGCAAGCTAAGCGAGAGCTCGGTCTAGACCGGGTTTTCCGTGGCAAGGGCTATGTGCAGCTTCGATGGCATGAGGTAGCCGGTGGGAGCACCGGCTTTGATGTGGGTCAGATCAAGTTCGCAGAGTGCTTAGCACCTGTTCCGGATGATTCGAGCTGGACGAA
This sequence comes from Planctomycetota bacterium, assembly GCA_028823185.1. Taxonomy (GTDB): domain Bacteria; phylum Planctomycetota; class UBA1135; order UBA1135; genus JAKVCE01. The sequence goes on along the minus strand of JAPKBY010000082.1, from coordinate 5,984 downwards.
TTACTCCGCTGCCTACCTATATCGCAGGGCAGAGCTCGGCTCCGCGCGAGATGTCCGTGTTCACATGGGCAGCGATGACGCCATGAAGGTGTGGCTCAACGGTGCGCTTGTCTTTGAGCGAACTGGCGGACGAGGAGTGGACCTCTACGACGAGGCGCTCGTGCTCCCGATGCGAGAAGGCGTCAACCATCTCTTCGTCAAGGTGGTCAACGGAGAGGGGGGATGGGGATTCCGTATGGGACCTTGGCGCAAGCTCAACCAGCTCGGGATCAACCAAGCGATCGACCGTGGCGTTGAGCACTTTCTAAAGAGCCAACTGATCGACGGCTCTTGGGGATATTATGGACACCTTGAGCCGGGCCCGACGTCATTCACGCTCTACACCTTGCTCAAGTGCGGCTTGCGTACGAGCCATCCAGTCGTGCAGAGAGCTCGGGCTTACATCCTCGCCCATAAGAACTCAGCGACCTATGCCATAGCTGCGAAGGTCTTGGCGCTCGCAGAGATGAACGAAGAGGGGGACGACGACCTCATCAAAAATCTCCTCGATGAGATGTGGGATCGTGAGAATCGCGACGTCAATGAGATCTACCGCTACTCAGTCGACGCTTATCACGCGGACGTTCTCGAAGGAGATCTCTCCAACGCGCTCTTTGCGGGCCTCGCGATGCGCTCTGCTCAGCAGGTCGGAGTCTCAGTCCCAGCGAAGCGGTGGAGTGAGCTAGCAAAAGGCGCCTTGGCTTGCCTTGAGGCTTCAGATGGAATTCCGCGGACAGGCGGCGAGGCGAGCCCTCGAGGGTTTAAATATCGAGTCAGCTGGCAGCCAACGAGCTCGATGACGGTCGCTGGTGTCAGCTTGCTAGCGATCGTGGATGAGCTCGCGGGAGGCAAGATCACGAGTAAGCTGCGCGGCCCTGTGAAGATGGGCATCAGACACGGCCTCTCCTGGTTGGACACACACTTCGTTTGGACAGCAAACGCTGGCCACCCAAACGGTTCTCACAACTTCTTCAGCGTCTATGGGATAGAGCGGGTTGGCGGGCTCCTTAGCCTTCCGGTGGTGGCGAATAAAGACTGGTATTATGAGGGCTCTCAGCGGCTCTTAGGCTGGCAGAGCGGGGGCGGGACGTGGTCTGAGACGGGCGGTCACGTAGAGACAGAGCTGGCGCTCTTGTTTTTGAAGCGAGCGACAGCGCGCGCCTCGGGGAAGAACAAAGCTCAAGGGCAGTCCTCCTGGAGCACGACGGACGACCCCTCTGCCGACATCGCGCTGCGCGGTATCGGCGACACCCCTGCGACGTTCTGGATTGAGTCTGTTCATGAGGAGTTGCTACCAGAGCTAGAGTGGGCTGGTCAGAGCGGGCAAGGACCTCATGTGTCGCGGGTCGACTTCTTCGCGCGGCGAGACGTCCCTGCCGCCGAAGTGCTTCGAATAGCTCGTGTAAAGGCTGACCCCTCGAAGTCGATACAAGGGGAGCGCTTCGCGATCCGCCACCGCTTCCCTGCGAACGGCCGGTGGCTCATTCACGCGCGCGTGATGTGCATCAAGGAGCCCACAACGAGCGGTGTCTTGGGTGAGGAGCTTGAGCTGCTCTCTGGGGAGATGGAGGTCTCGATCAGGGATGTCTTGACGAGTGAGCAGCTGGCTTATGCAGAGCAGGCTAAGAACAATCTCTTGCGAGGAGCAGAGGTCCATGCCTCCGGGAGCACACAGATCGCAGGAGAAGAGGCGAGTCGAGCTGTCGATGGCCATTACTCAACGCGCTGGCACTGCGCGACGAATGACAAGGCGCCGCTGCTGAAGCTCTCACTCGGACGACCCATTCGTGGTCGCAAGATCGTGTTTTCCCATGCTTGGCCGAGGCCGAAGTATTCAGAGAGCCCGCGACCCTTGCGGGGCCAACTCATCATCAATGGACGCGACACCATCTCTTGGGAGATGGACCCTGACCCGATGACGAAGACGGTGATCGACCTCGGCAAGTCTCATCGCATCCGAACCTTAGAGTTTCGGATCACCGATACGCTGAACGCGAGGATTGGTGCTGGCGCCTTCGGTTTCTCTGAGGTCGAGGTCTACCGCTAGGCGGTCATAAGCCTGGCGAGGAGCATCCGCCAAGACTCTAGGCGTGGGCTCTCAGCTTCAGGTTCTTTGGCTTGATCGTCGATGCGGCGGAGGTGGACTGCGCTGGCGTGGTGGGGGAGCGCTTCGAAGGCGCTCAGCTCTTCCTTTGACATCAAGCCGCCTTGAAACTCGAGGCTCATGAGGGAGGCCTCTGCTAATTGATCTCGATAGTTGGGTTCGCGCGTGAGGAGGTAGCGCTTGGCCTCTGCATGCAGACGGATGGGTTCGGTCACAGCAGGGGGGAAGCTGCGCGAGAGCCAGACGGCCCCGCTCGCTTCGTGGTGCTTTCCCCCAACACCTTCGAGCATGTGTCCGATGTCGTGCAGCAGGCAGGCTGCGATCAGCGCGTCTCCCCGACACTCTTTACGCGCCAAGGAGGCAGATTGCAGCGCGTGCTCCAGTTGACTGATCCCATCTCCGGGGTCAACCAGCGCTCCGCGCTCTTCAAAGAGCGCATAGATAGCCGCTAGGGACCCGGGCTTGGGGGTTTGTTCCATTTCAGGAGCCTAGCATGTCGCTCTAGGGTGAATGAGCGTCCGAAGCTGGCCCCTTTCAGCCGAAGACCACGGCGGAGTCATTGAGATGTTCACCGTCCTTATCCCTTTTCACGGCGAGTCAGCCTGGCTTGCACGCTGCCTCGCTGGCCTCGTCGCACAAGACTTCGACGGGCCCTTTGAGGTCGTCGTCGTCGACAATGACACTCCAGGCCCGGCGCCCTCAGCCGTCTTTGAGCGCTATCGAGAGCTCTTACAGCTCAGCGTTGTGCGGCGCAGCGGTCTCTCGAGTCCGCTCTCGATGGCGAGCGCGCGCAACCGTGGTCTCGCGCTCGCGCAGTATGAGTGGGTCGTAAACATGGACGCCGACTGTGTCCCTAAGCCCGATCACCTCCATCGACTCTGTGCACGAATCACCGCTGCGCGCGAGGAGAGTCTCTTGCTCTTCGGTGTTCGACGCTTCATCGATTCGAGCCGATTGGAAGAGCAAGCTATCCTCGATGGAGAGGTCGAGTGGGAGAAGCTGACAGAGATCGCGAGCCCTTCGAATTATGGAATACGCGGGGACCGGCGGATGCCACAGCTTATGCAGGTGGCCTCGAGTGAGCACCCTTGGGCCTACGCTCAAACCTGTAACTTGACACATCGTCTAGACGCCGCGTGTGGCGTCGGAGGATTCGACGAGAGCTTTGACGGTGCGTGGGGTTATGAGGACGTCGAGTTCGCGCACCGCCTCGTGACCGAAGGGCGGGTCCGCCCGATCTTTGTACCGGGTATCGAGGTGCACCATCACGACTCTGAAGGCTCAGGAAGGCTAGAGCGTCGTGATAAGAGGATGAACCCCAACTGGCACAGAGCCTGCGAGCTGATCCCTGGGTTTCGCGAGTTCAGTCGCGACCGCTATCGGGCGATCGACCCTTCGATCGCCGTTTAGCGCCCGCGTCCTTCTTCGCTCCTCTCACGGAGGCGTCAGCGCTTCGCCTTCGCGCCGCGAGCGCCTCTTTCGGTGCGGTCTCGGGGATCAAGCACTGTGGCCCTTTGCCGATCAGGTCTTCACGGCCCTCATCAAGCAGCGCCCTGCGGACGGTGAACCAGTTCTCCGGCATAAAGAACTGCATCAAGGCTCTCTGCACCTTGCGGTCTCGGAGGTGCTGCACAGTCTCGATGGGTTCCATGGTGATGGGGTCGAGACCTGTGAAGTGCATACAGGTCGCGATGTCCATCGGCGCAGGGATGAAGTCTTGAACCTGAAGGGGCTTGTAGCCGCGCGCCTTCAAGAAGACGGCGAGGTCGATCATCTCCTTGACGCCGGAGCCAGGGTGGCTCGCGATGAAGTAGGGGACGAGGTATTGCTCTTTGCCGGCGCGCTCTGAGGCGGCTTGGAAGCGCTCAGCGAAGACATCGAAGCTCGCCACGGAGGGCTTCTTCATCTTGTTTAGGACGTGCTCGGAGACGTGCTCCGGCGCGACCTTGAGGTGTCCGCTCACGTGGTGTGCTGCCATCTCTTCGAGGTATTCATCTTCTTCCGCAGCGAGGTCCATGCGGATCCCCGAGGCGACGTTGACCTTCTTCACGCCCTTGACGGCGCGAGCTTCACGCAAGAGCTCGACCGTAGGCGCGTGGTCAGTCTCGAGCAGCTTGCAGACGGTCGGGTGAACACAGGAGAGCCTGCGACAGATAGTCTCGACCTCTGGCTTTGAGCAGCGCATGCGATACATGTTCGCGGTCGGCCCACCGAGGTCGGAGATGTGTCCCTTGAAGTCGGGCTGCGCCGCGAGCGCCTCGACCTCCCTCAGGATGGAGCCCTTGGAGCGGCTCTGGATCGCGCGGCCTTGATGCATCGTGATCGAGCAGAAGGTGCAGCCACCAAAGCAGCCGCGCATGATCGTCACAGAGTCACGGATCATCTCCCAAGCGGGGACGGTCTCCGCATAGCTCGGATGTGGCCTGCGCGTGAAGGGTTGATCGTAGGCGGCGTCAAGCTCGGACTCTTCTAGGGCGAGCTCCGGAGGGTTGATGACGAGGAGACGGCCCGCGTGTGGCTGAGTGAGACGCTTGGCGTTGAGGGGGTTGGTCTCGTGGTGCAGGACGCGAGTCATCGTCGCGAAGGCGACGTGGTCAGTTTGAACTACTTCATAGGCGGGCAGCGCGCGGGTCTCTGCTTCGCCACCGAAGTCATCAGAGAGCTCTTCCTTCGCGCCTAAGAGATAGGCGACGCCGCGCATATCTCGGAGTGAGCGGACGTCTTCGCCTCCGTCTATTCTGCGAGCGATCTCGACGATCGAGCGCTCACCCATTCCGAAACCGAGGAGGTCGGCTTTGGTCGAGACGAGGACGCTGGGCCTCACCTTCTCGGACCAGTAGTCATAGTGAGCGATGCGTCGCAAGGAGGCTTCGACCCCACCGATCACGACCGGGACGTCACGGAAGGCCTCACGGCAGCGCTGCGCATAGACATTCGTCGCGCGATCGGGCCGCAGCTCGATCTCTCCACCCGGCGAGTAGGCGTCGTCATTGCGTCGCTTCTTGTTCGCCGTGTAGTGATTGATCATCGAGTCCATGTTCCCGGCGGACACGGCGTAGAAGAGGCGCGGCGCGCCGAGCTCACGCCAAGCGTCAGCGCTCTTCCAGTCGGGTTGACTGAGGATCGCGACCTTGAAGCCGGCCGCTTCGAGGGAGCGGCCGAGCAAGGCCGCCGCGAAGGAGGGGTGATCCACATAGGCGTCACCCGAGACAAAGACGATGTCGGGTCGATCCCATCCGCGCGCCGCTATCTCAGCGGCGGTCGTGGGTAGGAAGGCGTCAGTGGAGTGGGCTACAGACATGGCTCAATTGGAGTCCGCTCGGGAGCGAGCAGAGGTTGTGAATTCTAATCGAGTTCTGCCTCTAGGCTCGTGAGATCTGCGCTCTTGGCCAGAGAGGTCACTCAGGGAGGCGTCGGACATCGGGTGAGGCCACCCAGCCGGCCTCGAGCTGCTCCGTGCCCGTCCTGTCATCGTCACCCAGTGTCTCGCGGGCCTCTTCGGCGAGAGCCGTGAGCCGGGCGACCACTTCTGGGTGTTCAGCGGAGACATCGGTCTCTTCGGAGATCTCAGCCACGAGGTCGAAGAGCTGGGCAGGGACTGGGCCTTCTGACTTGCCCCAGTTGCGCTGCTTGTCTGCGAGCGGGAGGTGCAGCTTCCAACGGCCGCTGCGCACCGCGTGCAGCTGATCCATCTGATAGTAGTAGAAGGCCTCGTGCGGACTCTCGGCTCCCTCTTCAGAGAAGAGCAAGGGCGCGAGGTCGCGTCCATCCATGCTGGGCGACTCTGCGCCCGCGAGGGCAGCGAAGGTCGGGTAGACATCAAAGGCGGCCGTGAGCTCTG
>JAPKBY010000081.1 GCA_028823185.1 Planctomycetota bacterium | reverse complement strand
TGTGTGTCGACATTGTTTCTTACGGCCCCATCGGCCCCTAGTAGGGCCAGACTGGCCAGAAAATCCCCCCGACTAGCTTTAAGCTACATTTTCACTCAAGAAGACCCACCTAGCACTCCGATTGGAGTACGATTGGAGTGTTATAGGAGTGCGATTGGCCTCTTGGACTCCCAATAGGGGCCCAGAAGACAAGCTCCTCCTCAAAAAACCCGCTTCTTAGCCGTCAGACAAGGAATACCCACGTGAGAGAGTCGAAGGTCACCGTCAAGATCCCGCGCCCGCTGTATCGCAAGATCCAGCAGGTCGTAGAGGAGAGCGGCTTCAACTCACCTACGGACTTCATCGTCTATGTCCTCAGGGACCTCATGGGAGAGGCTGACAATGCCCAGCCCGAGGTCGTTGAAGCAGATCCTGCAAAGGACTTCTCTCAAGACGAACTCGATGACGTGAAGCGCAAGTTAAAGAACCTCGGCTACCTCTAGTCGCGAACACAAATAGACCTCTCTTCTTCATAGAAAACGACGCTCTCAGCACCCCAGCAAAATGAACATCTCACCCGTACACGGCGGCCTCGACGCCCCCGTAAACCGTCTCAACTCATCACTCGAAGAGAGCTCATTCGCTGGGCTAGCCTCCATCTCCGTTAACGAGGTCGACGCAACGAGCCTCTACAGAATCGCAGACGGCACCTTGAGTCCTCTGACGGGTCCCATGGGCGCTGAGGATTACGCTAGCGTGCTCTCTCGGAAGGCGATTGAGCGTGATGGGAAGCTTTGGGCATGGACGATCCCGGTGATCTTAGCTGTGACTGATGAAGAGGCTGCCGCCATTGAAGCCGGCGCTAAGGTTTGCCTGCGAGCAGGCGGCGAGGCCTTCGGCACGCTCACGGTCGACAGCGTCTATGACTGGGACAAAGCGGCCTTCATCGAAGCTGTCTACGGCACAGACCGCACCGATCACCCTGGCGCACGCCTCTGGACATCAGACGAGCGCACAAAGCTCGTCGGTGGCAGCATCGAGCTAGTTCCTTTCAGTGACTCTCGTGACTTCGCGTCACGCATCATGGGTCCTTCAGAGACTCGCGCGCTGATTGAAGCGAAGGGCTGGGAACAATCCATCGCCTTCCAAACGCGTAACCCTCTACACCGCGCACATGAATACGCGCTCGTCTATGGAGCAGAGACCATCTTGCGTGAAAACGGCAAGAAGACTGGTGTCGCACTCAACCCCCTCGTCGGGCAACTCAAAGGTGACGACGTTCCTGCTGCGACTCGTATGGAGACATATGAGGCGCTCGTCGCTGGTCGCCTTCTAGGAGAAGGCGACGCAGATCAAGAGCTGTGGTCTGGCGCCGGCCAAGACCTGAACGATCAGCTAGAGCTGATCGGACTAGACATGCGCATGTATTACGGCGGCCCTTCAGAGGCAGTCATGCACGCGATCTACAGGCAGAACCTCGGCTTCACGCACTTCATCATCGGGCGCAAGCACGCTGACGCTCCCTTTGATGACAAGTCTGCGATCTGGGGTGACTTTGACGCCCAAGAGATCTTCGACAACTTAGGAGGAGAGCTCTCCATCAGTACGACCAATGTCGGCTTCGCCGCTTACTTTGAGGAGATCGGTCGCGTCGGCTTGATGGAGCAGAACAAGGAGAACACGAGCGTGTTCATCTCCGGGACCAAGGTGCGAGAGCAGCTAGGAAACGGCGAGTTCCCCGATCCCAGGATCATGCGCGAGACCACCGCGAAGATCCTCGTTGACTATTACGCCTCTCAGGGCTGAGTCGGAAACACTTCAGGAGCTAGACAATGGGACTATTCGACGCGTTTAAGAAGAAGCCGGCTAAGAAGCCGATGCCCCGTCCGGTCTTTCGACCGGGGATGGGTCCGCACCCGGACCCGAAGGGTGAGAACAACTTCATCATCGTGATCCTCGACAGTTGCCGTTGGGATAGCTTCATGCAGGCCGAGGCGAAGTTCCCCGGTCAGCTCGGTAAAGTCGAGAAGCGCTACACCTACGCGTCATGGACGGCGCCCTCGCACTACAACCTCCTGACGGGTCTGCTCCCGCACACGACACCTCCGAACGTCTACGCCTCGGAGTACTACAAGGACGACTTCCTCAACTACAACCAGCGCCTCGGCGCTGAGGGTGTTGAGTTCAGCAAGATGGTTCCGGGCCTCTGGTTCCCGGAGTTCTTGCGAAACCACATGGGCTACTCGACTCACGCGCGAGTCTCTCTGCCCGTGCTCAACCAAAAGACAGGCATCAACCGCTTCTTCGACAGCTTCCAGTTGATGGACAGCCACAACGATATGCGGGCGATCATTCCGACGATGACCTTCGACTCGGAGCGCCCCTCGTTCTACCTCTTGAACATCGGTGAGACGCACTACCCCTACGCGACACCTGAAGAGAAGGAGAACGACTGGCCGCGCATCTCAGGTGTGAACGGCGTCTTCAAGCATCTCGACACTCAGATCGACGAGAACGGCAACCTCATGCATCAAGACGACGCCCCGGCGTTCTTTGATCAAGACAAGCTCGACCAGCTGAAGGAACGCCAAGTCGACACTGTCCGCTACCTCGACAAAGTTTTCGAGGAGCTATACGACCACGTTCCGGAGAACACTCACATCGTCATCACCGCCGACCACGGCGAGCTGTTTGGCGAGATGGGTTACTTCGGGCACGGACCCATCATGCACGACAAGGTCTTCGAAGTTCCGTTCGTCGAAGGCAAGATCCGCTGACCCCAGCACCCAGTAACAAAAGAGAATTTAGACATGACTGATAGAAAGGGATTCACCCTCTGGTTCACCGGCCTCTCTGGCTCAGGTAAGAGCACCCTCGCTCAATTCCTGACACCCATCCTTAAAGACCGCGGCTGCAACGTCGAAGTCCTTGATGGGGATGAGGTTCGTGAGAACCTCTCCAAGGGGCTCGGCTTCTCAAAGGAAGACCGCGACACCAACATTCGCCGCATCGGTTACGTCGCGAGGCTCCTGTCTCGTAACGGAGCATGTGCCATCACCGCCGCGATCTCTCCTTACACTTCGGTGAGAGACGAGGTCCGCGCCATGACAGAGGCGACCTTCGTTGAGGTCTACGTTGAGGCGCCCCTCGAGGTCGTTGAAGAACGTGATACGAAGGGCCTCTACAAGAAGGCGCGTGCAGGTGAGATCAAGAACTTCACCGGCATCAGCGATCCTTATGAGGCTCCTGAGAACGCTGAAGTGACCGTTCACACTGGCTCTGAGACCATCGAAGAGTCAGCTGAGCGGATCATGAGCTATCTCGAAGCGAACGGCCTTCTGGCCAGCTGAGCTTCAGTCCGCTCTGAATAGAGAGGGCCTAAATACAGACGGAGACCCCGGTTCCAACCAGGGTCTCCGTTCTTCGTATCTATGGGGATTGGTGCCCACGATCTATAGAGGTCTATTCCACGGTCTGCATTCCCCATAGATCGGTGCTCATGGCAGCCCAAGGGCTTGCCGATAGGAATCTCATGGACCTGCTTCCGCGGGGCCCATTTTGTACTCATAGCGCCCGTCCTCAGATCGAATTTATGCTCTTCTCGATGCCTTTAAGCCGGTTTATTAGCGCGATGCGCACATGGGCCTTCATCGGTCTAGCGCTCAGCATTGGGGCATCGCCAGCCATGGCATACATCGGTCCAGGCGCCGGTTTTGCTGCTGCAGGTTCAGTTTTGGTGCTGCTAGGGACCTTCTTGTTGGCTATCGGAGTGGTCCTCTTGTGGCCACTGAAGGCTGTTGTGAGGCTCTTGACGGGGCGTCGAAAGAACAAATCAAAGGTCAAGAGGGTCGTAGTGGTCGGTCTAGACGGCCTAGATCCGGGCCTGGCGAGCAAATACATGGCTGAGGGCCGCATGCCGCGCTTCAAGGCCTTGGCTGAGCGAGGCTGCTTCAGCCCCCTCGGGACCTCATGCCCCTCGATCTCTCCTGTCGCATGGTCGAGCTATGCCACGGGCGTCGACGCATCACGGCACAACATCTACGACTTCCTGACTCGTGACCCATGCAGCTATCTGCCTGTCTTGTCCTCGTCAGAGACGGGGGTCATGCCTCGAACCCTGAACCTCGGCTTCGCGAAGATCCCCTTCGGCTCGAAAGCCTTCTACCGGATCCTCCAAAAGAGCCAGCCCTTCTGGAAGCTCTTGGGCGCCAACCGAGTCTGGTCCTCGATCATTCGTGTCCCGATCACCTTCCCTCCCCAGAAGTTCAAGAATGGAACACTGCTAGCGGGCATGTGCGTCCCGGATATCCAAGGGACGCAGGGCTCCTTCAGCTTCTATTCGACGCGAGAGCGCTCGGGTGATGCACACATCGGTGGGCAGCAGTATCGCGTCACGAGGCGCGGTGACACGATCAGCTCCAAGCTGACGGGCCCTCCTGGCAAAGATGGCAGCCGCATGAAGTGCCCCTTTGAGGTCGTGTTCGATGAGGACACGCGCAAGGCAAAGATCACCCTGGGTGATCAGACCGTCGAGGTCGGGCCGAAGGAGTACACGCCCTGGCTGAAGGTCCCCTTTGACGGAGTCACAGGGATCGTCCGCATCTACATCCAGACCTGGGATGAAGAGGCGACAGAGATCTACTGCACACCGATCAACATCGACCCGGACAGCCCGGCGATGCCGCTGAGCCATCCCTTCGTCTACGCGATCTATCTGGCTAAGACCCAAGGGCCGTACTCGACCTTAGGGCTCGCTGAAGACACCTGGGCTCTGAACGAGCGGGTCATTGATGAAGAGGCCTTCTTAAAGCAGGCCTGGATGATCTTCGAGGAGCGCAAGAAGCAGCTCTGGGATGTCGTTGAGAAGACGAAGAGCGGCTTCGTGACCGTGGTCTTCGACACGACCGATCGAATCAGTCACATGTTCTATCGCTATCTCGACCCGACCCATCCGGCGAACGAGGGCAAGGACACAGAGATCCACAAGGATGTCATCCCTGAGCTCTACGGGAAGATGGATGACTTCCTCGGTGAGATTGAAGAGAAGCTAGGTGACGACACACTGCTCATGGTCATCTCCGATCACGGCTTCACGAACTTTCGCCGCGGTGTGAACATCAACTCTTGGCTCCGTGACGAAGGTTATCTCGTCATGAAAGATGGCAAGGATACGAGCGGCGACTACTTCGCTGACGTCGACTGGGACAAGACTAGGGCCTTCACGCTCGGACTCACCGGAATCTTCCTTAACAGGGAGGGCCGTGAGGCGAAGGGCGTGGTCTCAAAAGAGGAGGTCGGCCCGCTCTGCGCAGAGATTCAGACCAAGCTTGATGCCTTGCATGATCCGAAGGACGGCAAGAAGGTGATGCGTGAGGCTTTCATCACGAAAGAGATGCACAGCGGTCCGTATGCAGACATGGCGCCGGACCTCTTGCTCGGCTACGAGAAGGGCTTCCGCCACTCTTGGGACTGCGCCACTGGCGGCGTCTCAAAAGAGATCTTCACAGACAACACGAAGTCGTGGTCTGGCGATCACTGTGTCGACCCGCGCCTCGTCCCTGGCGTCTTTTGGTCGAACGAAAAGATCACTGTTGAGGCTCCGGAGCTGGTCGATATCGCTCCCACAGTCCTCGATCTCTTTGGCGTAGAGCGCCCCACTTATATGAAGGGCCGCAGGCTCTTCGGAGACGGTGAAGCCTTGAAGGTGAAGTCATGAGCTTGCCCCGCTGGACAATCTGGCCCGCCTTTGCGGTCCTGTGCTTCTTCCTCGTCGGTGCTGTTCCTAAACGCGTCATTGATCCGAACGCTGGAGCGGCAGCCGCTGCTCGCGGAGGGCAGAGCCCTGACGAGCCTCACAAGCGCGTCATCGTGCTCGGCATTGATGGCTTAGATCCTGAGCTCCTCGCTGAGACCGTGAGGCTCTACCCGGAGCGGATGAAGAACTTCGCTGCGCTCATGGCAGAGGGAGATGGCATTCAGTCCTTGGGGACGAGCACTCCGCCCCAGAGCCCTGTCGCATGGTCCAACTTCATCACCGGCCTAGATCCTGGCGGACATGGGATCTTCGACTTCATTCATCGTGATCTTGTGACGCGTGCTCCGGCAGCGTCGACAGTCAAGATGGGGCACATGGACAACCTCGGCCTCTTTGGAGATTGGAAGTTGCCGCTCGGAGGAGACTCGCCATCGAACCGCTCTGGAGAAGCCTTTTGGGTGACGCTCGCGAAGCACGGCATCGCTGCCAATGTTTGGCGGATGCCGATCAACTTCCCCGTTGAGCCCGCGCTGGGCCTCTCCTTCCCTGGGATGATGACACCCGCGCTGGACTCTGCTTATGGGGAGTACACATTCTTCTCTACAGACCCTCCGATCGACACCGACCGCTCTGGTGGTTCCTACCGGTCAGTGCGTGAGTTTGACGGCGTCATCGACACCTACCTCTCAGGCCCACCGAATCAATTCAAGGTCGGAGACCCGTCTGCGCAGGCAGCCTTGAGGATCTATGTTGACCACGAGAGCCAGTCTATCGCCATCGACACAGGCGTTGATGTCATCGTGATGGAGCCTGGAGATTGGAGTGACTTCGCGCACGTCAACTTCGACATGCTCCCTATGGGGATGATGGGGATAGGCGGAGTCGTTCGCTTCTACCTGCGCAGCATTGACCCTGTGCTCGAGATCTACGCATCACCGATCAACATCGACCCCGGCGCACCCGCGATGCCCGTCTCTGAGCCTCAAGAAGCCTCAGCTGAGCTCGCCGAGCGCATCGGCATCTATTACACCCAAGGCATGGCCGAAGAGGTCAACGCCTTGAAGGACGAGGTCTTGTCCGACGAGGAGTTCATGGAGCAAGCAGAGCTCGTCTATGACGAGCGCGTGAGCATGATGGACGCCGCCATTGATCGTTACCTTGAAGCCGGCGAGGGAGGTTTCCTCTTCTTCTACTACTCCACGGTCGATCTCTGCTGTCACATGATGTGGCGCCTCTCAGATGAAGGTCACCCTCAGTTTGAGCAGGTCAAATCTCTCGCCGCATCGGACTCTTCCGAGTGGTCGGGTCGAGAAGGGAGCACGTGGAATGACGTGGTGCACGATCTCTACATGCGGATGGACCCAGTCCTTGGTCGTCTGCGCGAGCGCGTCGGTGAAGACTCCCTGATCTTCGTCATGAGCGATCACGGCTTCGCGCCCTACTCACGAAA
>JAPKBY010000080.1 GCA_028823185.1 Planctomycetota bacterium | reverse complement strand
GGCGATCGGCACGCAATGTGTCAACGACCACGAGGACGACATCCGGCCGCGCCGGGATATCTGGTTCTGTGACCTCGTGTGAGCAGGCCACGAAGATCAAGGGCAGCAGCAATCCACTCTTCATCTGAACGAGTCTAGCGTCACCTTGCTCCGACTCCTCACCGAACTAAAGAAAGAAGCAGCCGCCTACGAGGGCGACCGCTTCCAAACATTACGCGAGCTCCGAGAAGAAGACGCGGATCAGTCGTCCGTGACCCCTTCACTCTCACTGCGCTTATACCTCAAGTTCACATTCTGTCGCCCCATCTGCTGGAGACGATCAGACGATTTCTTGAGACCTAAGTTGTGTGCTTTTGACACGACGCTCTTCACAGAGCGCTCCAACGCTTGAGCGATCTCAAGGTTAGAAGAGGTCCCGTAGAGCTCTCGGAGCTTCACGACCTCCTCGTCAGACCAGCGAGGCATCTTGGTAGAGGAAGTCCCCTGCATCTTACGGATGAAGGCCTTGTCCTTAGCCAAGCAGAGCTTGTCTGCGAGGCGAAAAACGGACTCCTCTGAGCGACCAAAGACTACCGCTAGGTCAGCCTCCGTTCGCGTTCCGTAGAGCCGCTTAAAGGCCACGACCTCATCCTGGCTCCAAGAGCCAGAGTGCTTCATCCGGCTCATCTCAGCGATCTGAAATTGAACCTCTTCAAGCGGACGACCAAAGACGCGCGCGATCACATCAGGAGCGCTCGCTCCGATGTATTGCTTGAGACGCTCGACCTCACCCGTTGTCCAAGGTCCAGTCCTCTGCGTCTTAGCAAAGATCTGCTCGGCCATCTTCTGGACGCTCTCGACGGGTCGACACATCTCTTTCGCGATGGTCTCGTCATCTCTGAGCCCATAGAGCTCGCGCAAGCGTCCTATCTCCGCTTGCGACCAGCGGCCTCGACGCGGCGCCTTCGCCCTCTCCTGTCCCCATATTACTCCTTTCACCTCATCCTCCTTCTTCTTGTCGGTGTCTCTCAGATCGGCTATGCGGCACTTCCAGTGAACCGCAATGCTTGTCCATAGCGCTCTCCTTTGTCACAGAGCGCCTCCTTCTTTTTCTTGCCTTTTTTGATCTCCGGACGAACTGCCCAGAGGTGGTCTCTCTTGAATTAGCTCTGCAGTGGTGACTTCCATCAACCTTGCGGCCGCCTCTTGCAGAGCCTGCCTGACTCCTGCGCCGGAGCGCTCGAGAGCGACCTCACGGAAGATCTCTTCCGCGGCCTGCGTCGTCGTGCGTCGAACAGCGTACTTGACCTCACTGATGAAGTTGGGGGCGACGCTGAGAGCGTCGTATCCCATCCCCATCAAGAGCAGCGCGTTCATGTGATCTCCGGCCATCTCGCCACAAACAGAGCAGGACTTTCCTGCCGCCTTTGCGACCTTCGCCACTTGACTGAGCGCCTCGATCACCGCGGGCTGATGCGGGTCGTAGAGATCCCCGACGAATGGGTTATCTCTGTCAGCCGCGAGCAAATACTGAACTAAGTCGTTGGTCCCGACGCTCACAAAGTCGACCTCTTCGATCATCTGCTTCAAGCTAAAGACGGCGGCTGGCACCTCAATCATGATCCCGATCGAGACATCCTCAGCGATCTCATAGCCCTGCTCCAAGAGCTGGACGCGGAGGTCTTTGATCGTCTCTTTGATCTCGAGGATCTCGTCCAATGTCGTGATCATTGGAAACATCAGGCGGAGGTCGCCATGTGCGCTCGCGCGCAAGGCCGCGCGGAGCTGAACCCGAAGAAGGTCCTTCCACCTCAAGGTGACGCGGATACCTCTCCAGCCTAAGGCCGGATTAGCCTCCTTCGGCATATTGAAGTACGGCAGCTGCTTGTCGCCACCGATGTCGAGCGTGCGCAGCGTGACGGGACGGCCGCCCATGTTCTTAAAGACCCTTCGATAGAGACGATATTGCTCCTCCTCTGAAGGGAACTGCGCCCGCTCCATATAGAGAAACTCCGTCCGCAGGAGGCCGACACCATCCGTGTGCTCGACGTTAAAAGTTCCGAAGTCATGGATGCTCTCAATGTTCGCCATGACCTCGAGGACGTGGCCATTCGGTGTCTCGGCCGGGAGCTCAGCCTGCGTACTCAGGGCCTCTGCCCTCGCCTGGAGACGTGATCGCTCTACTAAGAATGCATCGATATCATCCTCCGTAGGAAGGAGTTGAACGGTGCCTTGATCGCCGCGAACGATCACACGCATTCCCTGCTCTAGTCGACCGAGGAGGTTCGGCAATCCGACGACGCATGGGAAGCCAAAGGATCGGGCCAGAACAGCCCCGTGAGAGAAGCGCCCACCGGTCTCACAGATCACGGCTAGGACACGATCTCGATCGAGCATAGTCGCGACTTGAGGAGTGAGCTGTGACGCAGCAAGAATCACCCTCTCGTCTCCTGCGACGAAGTCTCGCTTCTCGGTCTGCATCAGCTCTTCGAGCACTGCACGCCACGGATCGCTGGCGTCCGCTGCGTAGCCTCGAATGCTCTCGCCATCTAAGCTTGAGAGCGAAGACTCCAGACGCTCAATGAGGGCTTGCACACACGCCTCAGCATTTAAGCGGTCTTCACGGATCCTCTTCTCAATCTCTGTGATCGCAGAGGGGTCACGCACGATCATCGCATGAACGGCGAGGATGTTTGCGTCACTCTCATTTGCTTGCTCAGCGACGACCTGTCTCCGTCGCTCGAGCTCTTCACAAACACCTTCGACAGCATCGTGAACTCGGCGCACCTCAGTCAGCACCTGATCTTCAGGTATTGACCAGCTCGGAATTACATCCGGTGCTGCCCTAACTACATGGACCGGCCCCATCGTCAACCCGGGGGCGACAGAGATGCCGTTGATGTTGCGCTGTCTAGTCATTCTGGAATTCGTTCATCCAGGAAGTCAGCGCGAGGGATCTCCCCTCTCACCTCAGGAACTCACCGCAGTAGAACCGCAGATAAGCGCCATTGGCGATATCACCTCCTCCATGAAGGATGTTGAATTTACCACGTTGCCCCCGAGCCCGGTAGTCTCCGCGCCCAATACTTAGGATCTGCTCTTTTGCGAATGCCAGAACAGCGGCTTAGAAACAGCGTTTCCATAGAAGACTTATTTACTTAAGTTCCGCTTTGCATTGTCCCGATCTGTCCTTAAGAGGCCCTTACAGCAGCCTCATTCCCCATGAATCCCCCGACCACCACCACCAGCACGCTAGAAAGCGCCTTGAGACTCCTCGGATGGGTTCTCCTCGTCGGAGGGCTCTGCCTCTCGCTCTTCTCGCACTCTATTACAGGGCTAGGCTCACTGGCTCTCTCACTCAACGAGCTCGGATTCCCCTCTGGCACTCTCTGTGTTGCTGGAATCCTCTCCTTAGCCTTGGGATCCATCAGGGGTCGTCGGCATGAGGAGGTCGCTCCCAGAGCTCCCGTAGCAACGGCGCCAGCTAGGCCTAAAGCAGCACCCCCGCAGAAGCCCAACCTTCAAGAGCTAGAAGATAGATTGATCTCAGAGTTAGACCGGAGGCACGAGGAGCTGCGCAATGAGATCCATGAGGTCTCAGCCCTCATCGAAGCCAGCCTCCGAGTTCTCCCCGTAGCAGATCAAGAGCTACCCATGGCTGTTGGCGCAGAGATGATCTCGAAGCAGCTGCTCCCCTTTCCACGAATGAGACCACATCTAAGCACCGGTCATTCAGATAACCTCGAGGTCACGGTCGAACTAGAAGACCTCGACCCGGATGAATCAACGCTCTGGTCACATGACAAAGACGAGCAGCGCACTGGAGATCTAGAAGATCGCCTCTTTGGCGAAGTCATTACAGATGAAGACTTCGTGTGGGATTTTCCCGTCACTCGCCAAAGAGAGCCGCACAACGAAGACCTTGATCAAAGGCCTAGCGAGGCCTTTGAACCAGAGGCAGAGCCTTCGAGCGACGAGGATCCCACCATCGACCGAAATAACATCTCATGGCTTGACTGGGACGAAGACGACCTCGTCTAAGCCACCAGATCAGTCCTCTTTAAAGAAGTCCGCGAACGGGTTGAACTTCGCGCCCTTGTCGGGCTTATTGACCTCTTTGAGGTTCACCTTGACGTTGTCATCGTCCTTGCCACGACGACCACCCTCATTGCGGTCATTGCCGGGACCAGGCCTGCGCCCGTGGCTCTGACGCGGCTGCTTAGCACCCGCCATTCCGTCACGGCGTGCGCGGTGCTGGGGTCCCTTAGGCGTCTGAGGCTCTTTCGCGCGAGGCCCACGCGTCGGCTTAGAAGTCTCCTTCATCGAGACGTTCTTCATTGAGAGCGTGAGCCGCTTGTCCTTCGACTCTGTGAACTTGGCTCGCACGACCTGGCCGATCGCCAACACCTCGCGGGCATCCCTCACATAGTGATCTGAGATTTGAGAGGCGTGAAGGATCGCATCGTGCTCGAGTCCCACGTCAACGAAGGCAGCGAAGCTGGTTACGCTCGTGATAATCCCCTCGACAACACGCCCCGTAGTCAAACGGGTGGGATCTGTCTCAACGTCGAGCAGCTCCGGCCTGCGCAGGGCAGGCCTCGGATCACGCCCGGGGTAGGAGAGCTCCCGCTGGAGATCACGCCAAGTGTCAGCGTCTACCTTGAAGTCGGCACGCTTTAGGCCACGCAGAGCACCTGATTTACCGATCGCATCCTCAGGGGTAGAGCCTGCAGCCTCGATCAAGCGCCGGGCAATGGAGTACTGCTCTGGGTGAAGGTTCGTACGATCCAAAGGCTCCGAGGACCCCTTGATTCGGAGGAAGGCCGCAGCGCTTGTCCACGCTGATTCATCCAGGAGGGATTCCTCACGGAGCTCCTCTAAGCGCTCAAAGGGACGCTCGACCCTACGCGCCACGATCTTCTCTGCTGCCGCTTTGTCGATGCCCGGCAAGTAAGTCAACTGCTGCGCGGGCGCACTGTTCAGGTCGCACCCCACATAAGCGACACAAGACTCGATCACATCATGGAAGACTCGCTTCACGTTCGCCTTAGAGACCAAGCCTTGCTGTGGGCCGAGACCCATGTGGCGAGGATCGACCTTCAAGAGCTCACGCAGAGGGTCCTGCAATCTCCTGGCGGCGCTGATAGCCATGCGGCCATGCACAGGACACTTAGGCAGCTCTTTCCTTGCGAGCTCCGAGTTTGCGTAGCTTGCGAGGCCCGCTTCAGTCACAAGGAATGCAAAGGCTTCGACCTTCCCCACTTTGAGCGCGCTGCGTAGCTTCTGAACAGCCCCCCGCGAGGTCTTCCCGTTACCCAGCGCGATCGCTTCGACCTTGTGCTCTCGAAGAGGTTCTAAATCTGCTGCGATCTCTTCCAAGCTTCTGTCCCCCACCTCAACGGTGAAGGCGTCTGCCATCGGCTCGCCGTTCGCGCCCACAATGGCCATGACCCAGTTGCCCTTCGGGTCCACGAGGAAGCCGGCTGTCGGACTCGGGCGTGTGTGAACATCAGCTAAGAGGACGCGACGCAAGTGCTGACCAAGGAACCTCAGCGCCTCTTCATCAGCTCTCTCTTTGAGCTCTAGCCGGATCTCTTCCTCCAACATGGGGAGGAGTCGTCGATCGAGGGCTCTCGCCGCAACGACGCGGTGTACACCCCCAAACGTAGGATTCAGCCTCTTGCCCAAAGCGAGCAAGACCTTTTGCATGCCTCGCTCATGATCCAAGGTGATCCGTGTCGACAGGGCGCGATCCTTCTGCGCGCTTCGTAAAGCGAGCAGCTTATGACCCTGAATTTGCCTAAGAGGCTGCTTCAGCTTCAGCAGCGCCTTATGCCGGCCCGCCTTCGAGCCTTCGATCAAGGGCTTCACAGAGAGGACGCCATGCTTCCTCAGCATCCCACGGAGGAGACTCCTCAGACGAGGACTTCGACCGAGGCGGTCAGAGAGGATTCTCATCGCTCCTGCGAGCGCCTCAGAGTCCGTGTGGATTCCTCGATCAGGGTGAACGTATTCGCGACACAAGAGTGCAAGCTCGGGTGACAAATCAGGCTGAGAGAGAGAGTCGACCTCAACGCTCACGGCAGGAGCGGGGACAGCAGCGGGCTTCGCTGCCACTGGGGGAACATCCGTTGCCTCAACGACATCTTCAGAACCCGCCTCTTCCGTAGCTGCCTCTTGCGGGGCTTGATCTTCACCGGAATCTTTCGATGACTCATCTAGATCAGCCGCTGGGTCCACAGCGGCTTCGGCCTCATCCGGCTGAAGAGCTGCTTCAGGCTCTTCTGATTTCGGCTCTTCTGATTTCGAGTCGTTGCTTCCAGCTTCATCCGCAGGGGCCTCTGCGACCACCGCGCACGCCGCGACGATCTCATCTGCGAGCTTGCTCAAGCCACGATCCATCGCCAACTGCACTTCGGGTTCAGGGCGACGATGCGGCAAGAAGAGATCTTCTAACTCGAAGCGGTCCATGCAGGACTCGATCCGAGCGATGTCAGCAGGTTTAGCTGCGCCTTCTTTCTCTAAGGCACGCAAGATCGTCGCTCGGCGTCGATCGAGCTCTTCAAGCTCTCGCCTCCTCACATCGAGGCCACGTATCAAGTTCTCATTGATACCCCCAACGTCAGCGCGACGGAACCGACCAATAAAGGGCGCGCTCAGCCCTGCGTCTAATAGGTCAATAGCCCCACTGATGTGGGCGGCGTCGGTCTTAAACTCGCGAGCGAGACAGTCTAGAAGGGATTTTGCAGTCACGGCGTTTCCCCAATTCTTGGGTGGGGTCGCGGGGTAAGGGCGCAGCGCAAAGCTCGAGCCCATTTCGAAAGGTAAGTAATAAAGCCACCTCCTCAATCTTGAAGCGGGGCTGGGGTCCCATCATGAAGTGGGTGCAGAAGTATACCTCCGAGAGTTGCCTTAGAGGTTAAATCCACCCCCAGAGGTCGCCAGTCACGCCAGAAAACCGGATCTTCTCGAATGGGACATAGGAGCAGTCGGCGTATTCATTGACTTACTGCGCGTCTTTGCGAGCGCGCTCAAATTGGAGAGCAGGCACCGGAAAGCGGGCCAAGCCTTCACCCTCAAGGCTCTCGATAGTTGTAGCTGAGCGAGCGCTCTGAGGGCAAAGCCATCGAGAGAGCGCTACCTCAAACGGAGACGACCTGAGCGAGTTCTTTCCCAAACCGCATTCCGACGGTCGAGTCATAGCCCGTGATAATGGTTCCGCTGGA
>JAPKBY010000079.1 GCA_028823185.1 Planctomycetota bacterium | reverse complement strand
TCTGTTTCGGGCGGTGCGGGGAGTCGCAGCACTAGCAGCAAGGGCAGGATGAGGAATGCCGCGCCGGCTTGATAGGGAAGACTGGCGCCGTAGCGCCAGTAGAGAGCTGCGCCGAGGAGAGGTCCGATGGCGCGACTGAGGGAGCCCATCGAGCGCAGGACCCCGAGAGAGAGCCCCTGGCGGTCTGCAGGGGCATATCTTGACGCTAGCGCTGAGAGGCATGGCATCGCGAAGGCGCTCCCTACGGCCATGAGGAACATGCCTGCGTAGAAGAGGGTCGTCGCAGAGGAGATGGCCTCTGGCGTCCCGGCTGCTGCTGTGTTGCTCGAGGCAGCGACTAGGAGGAAGCTCGGAATGGTCGCGCATAGGCCGGCGCGGATGAGCAGGCGCTCGCCATATTTCGGAGCCATGCGACGGACGAGTCCGCCTTGCACGAAGGCGATGGTGAGTCCGATGAAGACGAAGACCTTGCCGAGGTCAGCGCGGGTGTAGTTGAGGCTCTCTGCTGCGAGGAAGGTGATCGTGAACTCTGCTGCGCCGAAGGCGACGAGGTAGAGGAAGTAGATCCAGTTGGTGCGCACGACGCCTGGGAGATCGAGCTCTCGTAGGCGACCGATCGGGTTCAGCGAGCGGTGCGGCTCGATGCGCTTTGAAGGATCGAGGGTCTCCGGAAAGCGTCGCAGCACCCAGATGAGGTTGAGCGCAGCCATGATCGCGGAGGCGGCAGCGAGATAGGTGTAGGGATGCATCGCTAAGCCAGTGCTCGTCTCGGTGATTCCGAGGAAGTCCGGTAGGAAGGCGCCGATGGCAGGTCCGCAGACGAAGCCGAGCCCGATGGCTGCGCCGACCATGCCCATTCCCTTGGCGCGGCTCTTGGCGTCGGTGACGTCCGCGGCGGAGGCGGACGCGATCGAGATGTTGCCGGCCATCATTCCGGCGAGCACGCGGGAGAGGATCAGCAAGGAGAAGCTGCCCGCGAACATCCAGAGCACATAGGCGAGGACGGTGCCGGTCAGCGTGCCGATCAAGATGGGCCGGCGGCCGCGCTTGTCAGACATCGATCCCCACACGGTGGAGAAGAAGAACTGCAGCAGCCCATAGACCGATCCGAGTATTCCACCGAAGAGCGTAGAGACGGCGTTGCTGTCACCTCCAGCGAACTCTCCGAGCTGTGTGTGGAGCTTCCCGATGAGGCTGTCTGGGCCTTCGAGCCCGAGGTAGTGATCGAGCAGCTCGGGGAAGATGGGGAAGAGGATGGAGAACCCGACGATGTCCAGAAAGACGGTCAGGAAGATGACGCCCAACACAGCGTGCGGTGAGCTCTTTTTGGGTTCGGATGTGGGGTTAGCGCTAGCTTCGGTGGTTGACATGAGGAGCACCTTGTACGTTGCTAGGGCCACTGTGGGAAGCACGACACATATAGCAACTCGTTTGAAGTTCCGTCCTAGGGTCTGGAGCCTCTCAAATGCGCCCTCCCCTGGAGAGGCTCTGTCCGCGCTCCGAGCGCGCCGAGGCTTAGCTCTCTTGGACAGCGCCGCTGGTGAACCGTGCAGGTTTAGCGTGCTGGGATTTGATCCGCTGAGGTCGAGAAACGGCGATCATGAGCCCTCACACCCGATCGATGCCATTGAAGAGCTGATGACTGGCTTGGAGTTCATCGAAGGTGATGAGATCCCGGGACCTTTTCAGGGAGGCTTCATCGGGGCTATCTCATACGACGCGGGCGTGAAAGGAGAGGAGCTCGGTCTGCCGCGGGATGCTTGGGTGCAGCCGAGCTGGATAGGCGGACTCTATACGGACTTTCTCGTCTGGGATCACGCCGAGTCCGCCGCGTGGCTCGTCTTGGGAGAGGAGCCGGGAGATGATCGACCCTCGGTAGACCTCCGTGAGGCTGCCATCTCCGCGAGCCTGAGAGGGCCTGCTAACGCCCAGCCCTACGGAGCCGTCGCTGCCTTAATACGTCACACCTCCGTAGAAGAACACCGCGCGCGGATCGAAGAGGCGCGCGCCTTGATCGCGGAGGGGGAGATCTATCAAGCCAACATCGCTCATCGTTTCACACGCGAGATGGTGGGCTCGCCTGTCGATCAATATCTCGCGCTGCGTGAGGTGAACGCTGCTCCTTATATGGGCTATTTGGCCTCTGGAGATAGCGAGCGCCCGGAGTGGGCGCTGCTCTCTGCGTCGCCGGAGCTGCTGCTTGAGTTTGATGGAGCGCGCGCGACGACGAGGCCTATCAAAGGAACCGCTGCGCGTGGAGCCGACGAGGTCGAGGATGAGGAGCGCGGGCGCGCGCTGATGGAGAGCGCGAAGGACCGCGCAGAGCTCGCCATGATCGTAGACCTCGCGCGGAATGATCTAGGCCGGGTCGCGCGACCCGGCAGCGTGCGGGTCGATGAGTTCCCAGAGCTTCGCTCGTACGAGGGGATTCATCACTTGATGGCCGACGTGACCGCTGAGGTGCGAGATGGGGTGGACAGCTTTGAGCTCTTGGGCGCGCTCTTTCCAGGCGGGTCCATTACGGGCGCGCCAAAGCTGCGGGTTATGGAGGCCATCAAGGAGATCGAGCGTGAGGGCAGAGGCTTCTTTACTGGGTCAATGGGCTATGTGAGCCTCGATGGCAGCTCAGCGTGGAACATTCTCATTAGGACGCTTGTCTGGCGACCCATGCGTGGAGACGGCTCAAATCTCGGAGAGCTCTCGTTTCATGTCGGCGGTGGGATAACGTGGGGTAGCGATGCGATCGAGGAGGAGAAGGAGACGCTCTTGAAGGGGGCGCGCCTGATGGAAGTTTTGGAGGGAGTTGAATGAGTGCGCGACCTAGTTGGGTGGATGGACGCCTCGTGCCTGCGGGAGAGCCTGCGGTGCGCGCGGAGGATCAGGGCTTTCAGCATGGCTTAGCGGTCTACGACGGGATGCTCTTGGACAAGGGCTGTCGGATCTTTGAAGAGCAACACATCGCGCGTTTGGAACACGCTGCACGGGCTCTGGAGATCACTTGGCCTCTGCCCATCTCGATTCGCAGCGCGCTCGATGAATACGTAGCGGCGCTGGGCGAAGAAGGACCGCTCTTGCTGCGCACGCAGATCTCGCGCGGTGTGGGAGGAGTCCCGACTGTGGTCATCACCTCAAGGGATGTCGACCCGTGGCCATATCCAGGGATCAAGGTCACCGTGGAGGCTCGCGCTAAGGTCTCTTCCTCTGAGCTCGAGCAGCTCAAGTCGACAAACCGTCTGCGAAACGTCCTCGCGCGTGAGGCGGCTGTGAGGGCTGGCGCTTGGGAGGCGCTGCTCATGACAGAGGAGGGAGATCTGACTGAGGGCACGGTCTCTAATCTCTTCTGTGTCTTGGATGATGTGGTCCTGACCCCGCCGGTTGGACGCGGCCTCTTGCCCGGCATCGTGCGTGCTGAGCTGCTAGCTGAGCTCTCTGTGCGTGGAGATCGCTTCTCTGAGCGTCAACTGGGACTGGCGGAGATAAGCAGGGCTAGCGAGGTCTTCCTCACCAACACCTCGGGTCGCCTGATCCCGGTCGTGAACGTTATCGGCGTGAATGAGGAGCTCCCAGGGGCTCTGGGGCCGCGCTGGGGTGAGCTCAGTCAGATCTTCAGAGAGCGCGAAGAGAGGTATATGGACGCCTCTCGCTCAGGAAGCTCCTGACTCCTTCTGTTGCTACGCGCATCGACTGGACTACAGTAAGGCATACGTCGCTTGTGTCTGATCCCAATGGCCCAGAGAGCTTTAAATTGATCATGATCCTACCCCTACTCCTCGGACTCCTCTCTCCAGCACCGCTGGCTCTTCACGCCGCGCCTGCTGTCCACTCGGTGTTCGTACAAGACGATGAGTTTCCTGACAAGCGCGCTGATGTGAAGGAGTGGCTCTCCACCTTGAAGGGCTTGATCGGGAAGCGAGGAGATGAAGACCCTGCGGCGATCGTGCTCATCGAAAAACTCACCGGCGAGTTTAAGGAGAGCGGAGAGAAGGATCGCGTTGCGATCGCGAAGGGGGTCGCAGCCTCTCTCTCTCAGCGCAGGAAAGAGCTCTCCAAGGGCGTCCCTGACAATGGCTTGAAGCTTGCAGCTGCCAAGGCTCTAGGGTCGATGGGGCCAGAGAGCACGAGCGCTCTCTCTAAATGGGTCGACGACAAGAAGGTGCGTGACAACATTGAGCTTCAGCGACAGCTCGTGCTCTCGCTCGGCTTAACGAAGGACAAGGGGGCGACGAAGACGCTGGTGGACCTCTTGAAGTATCGAAACCCGACGATCATCGCTGCGGCGGCCGAGGCTCTCAGCCAGTTTCAAGAGTTCGAGTTGAAAGCGAGAAAGAAGCTCTTTGAGGAGCTCTTGAAGACTCTGCAATCCGCGAAGGGGAAGGTCGACGCTGACCCTACCGATAACATCGCGCGGGCTGAGTGGAACATCGTCTCTGCGCCGCTCATGACATCTTTGACTGTGCTAAGCGGTCATAAAGAGGCGAAGAGACCAGAGGAGTGGACGCGCTTCTGGAATAAGAACAAGAACAAGAAGAGCTGGGGCGACGAGTGAGGCGCTCTTGAACGACATTCAGCCTTCTCTTCTCCCTTCGAGCGCTAAAGGTGTCTGGGTGGGGCCTCTGCTCGTGATCGCTATCGCTGCGATCCTGGTCTGGAAGCCTGTCGAGCCTTCGAGCCCTGCTGATGAGCTCGCGACCCTCTCAGGACCGCGCTTGAGCGGCAGCTTAAGCATGAGCGAGCAGCTAGAGATCGAAGTGCGCCTGAAGCCTATGCATGATGACGCTCGCCGGCAGCGCTTCGACGGTGCTGCTTTGGCGAAGCGCCTCGGCCTTGATGAGGGCGAGCCCTGGAGGCTCACGCTGGTGGCCCCAGGCGAGCTTCCTTCGGCTGTCTTGAGTGATGTGCAGGTCTTGGAGGGAGGGCGCCAATGCCTCACTCCACTTGTAGCTGAGGCGAATGCTGCCGATGGAGCGGTGCAGGATCCGCTCTTGGCCCTTTTTAGGAGGCCATCCGATGAGAGCGTTGCTGGGGAGTTGGAGCTTGTTCTATGGGGGCAGGCGCCTTCTTTTGATGGTCAGCTTCAATGCTCCTGGGGCTCAGCGAGCTTGCTTCCGGAGGCAGCCGAGGAAGGAAGGGACGACTCGGTCGTCATTGGTGCTGAAGATGCACCTGCTGATGCAATCATTCAGGACTAAGTTGGAGCCTAGCTGGCTCTTCAGGCACCCGACTCAACTCGAACTCAGATGGAGAATTTGAACTACCTCTCGAATGTCATGGTTGTGCTCATGATCTTCAGCGGGGTCGTGGCGGTCTCAAGCCATAGCGCTGCCTGTCTGCGGAGAGAGTGCGAGTGATGGCGTCTCTCTCTTTGAACGGTTCATCGCTGGCTTGGGTCGGTGTCGCATTCCTCGCGACAGGCTTCGCCATCGATCCAGTTCGCTTCGATGAAGATCCTGTCGTGCTCGCGCTGCGCGCTGAGCTCGCTCAAGCAAGAGAGGCTTGGGGGGCGAAGGAGGCGGAGCTCGTCAGTGAGGTGGAGTCGCTCCGGATCGAGCTGCGCTTGATGGAAGAGCGGCGTCTGCAAAGGGAGCGCGAATGGTTGACTTGGACGAGGGCGATGACTCAGTTAGCGCCGGAGGGGTTCGTGGAGCTGCCGGATTTTGGTGTTGAGTTGAGCGAGGAGGAGGTCGGGACGCTCGCTTTGGATGAGCCGGCGGTAGAGCTTCCGAGAGATGAAGGGCGGCTCAAGCGATCCGAAGAGATCGAGCGCTCTCTTCGAACGATGCTGCGCCTGGAGTGGGTGGATGGCTTAGCGCTGCTAGAGGCTGGGATCTTGAGTGATGAGGGCTGGACGGGTCCTTGCGTCTTCAGGCTGATTGATCAGGACCGGCGAGCTATCGGGAGCGTCAGCGCGGAGCGACTGCATCTCGAGGGTAGCTTGGCTGGACGCACGCTGACCTTGGTCTTGAGCGAGGGCTATGAGCGACGCGCAGGCGATCTCGTGCCCTTCGTGGGGACTGAAGCAGGGCAACGACGTGGCGGTGAGCGAAGGATCGTTCTTGTTCACACGGACCCTCGGCCTTGGATGGAGGCGATGCCAGAGCTCTTCAAGGAGCGAGTGGACAGCTCAGGGATTCAGGCCTCTGGGCGCACCTTCTCTGAGCTGCAACGAGGATTGAACATGCTCCTGGCGGAGGACGCGGCTGGCGGCCGCTGGCGCCTGAAGAGCTTTGATGGGCTCAGTGAGGCAGGCCTATTGGGGGTGAACTTTGTGGATCTAGATGAGAATGGTGGGGTGAAACGGCATCTCTTCGCTGACCTGCTGCGCGTGGAGCGTCGTGAGAGAGGCGTCGTCTTGGTCATGACAGATGGGATTCAAATGAGAGGGGGCCGCAAGACGCCCTTCTTGGAAGGCCGCTATCGGATCTTCCTTCCGACGGCTCGTCAGGTGGGTTGGGAGGAGCTGGGGCTGCTGGCTACTGAGCAAGAAGAGGGAGTTGAAGAAGCTGAGGGTGGAACCGAGAGCAGCGACGGGCGATAACCGGGGGATGAGATCTTCTCAAGAAGGCGAGGCTGAGACAGCCGGGCCGCTCACAGTCTCCGACCTGACAGCCTCCATCAACGGAGCCTTGGGTGATATGGGTCGCTTGGCGGTGATCGGTGAGGTCGCGAGCGTGACCAAGGCCGCATCGGGTCACATCTACTTCAAGCTGAAGGACAGGCTGCGCGGCACCGAGTCCGTCATCGCTGCGGTCGTATGGCGCAGCGCCGCGCGCGAGCCTCTCGTGGCTGAGATGGTCGAGGGAGCGGAGCTCATCTGTCACGGTCGCTTGGATGTGTACGCGCCGCGCGGGACTTACTCCTTCATCGTTGATCGAGTCGAGCGCCGCGGGGTCGGCGAGCTCATGCGACGCTTTGAAGAGCTCAAGCAGAAGCTCTTGAGTGATGGCTGGTTCGAGCGCAGCAGGGAGCTGCCTCGCTATCCAAAGCCGGTGGGCGTGGTGACGAGTCGTGACACTGCGGCGCTGCAGGACTTCCTGCGCACTCGTGATCTGCGTTGGCCTAACTATCCCATTCGTTTGATCCATGCTCCTGTTCAAGGTCCTGGGGCATCGAGCGCTCTCGCGAAGGCGATCACTGCGCTCGACGCGAGCGGAGTGGACCTCATCGTCGTGACGAGAGGGGGCGGGTCTTTGGAGGACCTCTGGGCCTTTAACGAGCTCCCTGTCCTGGAAGCGATCCGTGCGGCGAGCGTCCCTGTAGT
>JAPKBY010000619.1 GCA_028823185.1 Planctomycetota bacterium | reverse complement strand
TCGGCCGCGCGCGCGATCCCTTGTGCTGTCGCAATCCCCACTCGGAGACCTGTGTAGCTACCGGGGCCAGTACCGACAGCTACGTGCGTGATGTCTCTTGGACTTATCTTGAGCGAGCCCAAGATGGCGTCGAGTCGAGGGAGCAGATCGCTCGCGTGGGGCCGATCTCCGTCCAGAGCTTCGAAATGCAATTCGCCATCTAAATAGACAGCGATCGAGGGAGAGCGCGTCGAACTCTCGAGGGCGACTAAGAGCATCTCTGCGGTTCAGGAGGTAGGGCTGTTTGAGATGAGGTCGGCGAGATCTTGAGCCATCTCTTGAATTCGTGCCTCATCAGGACCCTCTACCATCACGCGCAGAACAGGCTCAGTCCCTGAATAGCGCAGGAGTACGCGTCCATCCTCGCCCATCTCAGCCTCGTGCTTGGCGGCGCGTTCATTCAAGCTTACTAGCTCTTCTAGGGGCGGTTTCGAGGTGACGCGAACATTGAGGAGGACTTGGGGGAACTCTTGGTAGGGGGCTGCGAGCTGAGAGAGCGGGACCTCCTCTGCTTGTAGAACTCTCAGGACCCGAAGCGCTGTATAAGTGCCATCTCCGATGTAGGCGTTGTCCTCCCCGAAGATTATGTGGCCGGATTGCTCACCGCCGAGCTCAAGGTTTTCGCTGCGTAAAGCCTCGACGACTTGGCGATCTCCGACGCCGACAGTGCAGACGCTGAGGCCGACCTCACGCAGAGCGCGGTGGAGACCGCGATTGCTCATGACCGTAGCGACGATGCGTGGGTCCTTATAAGAGAGATGTGAAGCGCGCCAACGAGCGATGATGGTCATGATCCCATCGCCGTGTACGAGCTCTCCTTCTTCGTCAACTAAGATGCAGCGGTCTCCATCTCCATCGAGCGCGATGCCGAGGTGGAAGTCTCCGTCTCGAACTTCAGCCTGCAAGCTCTGCGGGTGAGTTGATCCACAGTTCGCGTTGATGTTCACTCCGTCAGGTTCACAGTGAAGCTTGGTGACGCTCGCTCCGAGTCCCTCGAAGACAGCCGGCGCTAGTCGACTGCCTGCACCGTTTGCACAGTCGAGGGCGATGCGGACTCCGGTTAAATCTAGTTCGGGGCAAGCGTGCTCTCTTAGGTGCTCTTCATAGGACGCAGAGAGCGATGTCTTTAATTGAACAGGGGCGCTGACGTCGTCGGCAGGGTCTTGGTCACGGAGGAGCTCTTCCACGCGCTCTTCCGCTTCATCGAGCAGCTTCTCGCCGGATGCGGAGAAGAGCTTCACGCCGTTGTCTTCAGCGGGGTTGTGTGACGCGCTGATCATGACTCCAAGGTCGAACTCGCCCATCTTTGTGAGCCAGGCGAGACCCGGTGTCGTCAGCAAGCCAGCGCTGACGCTCTCGACACCTTCTGCTCTAAGTCCTGCAGCGATGGCCTGCTCTAATATTGGACCCGACTCGCGGCCATCATGTGCGATGAGCGCACGACGCATCTTTGCGGCGCCGTTGAT
>JAPKBY010000078.1 GCA_028823185.1 Planctomycetota bacterium | reverse complement strand
GGCCCCAGACCCAGCCCCAGAAGAGCAAGGACAAGAAAACGACCAGCGGAGAGAGTCCGAGCTTGCGCCCCATGAGGCGAGGCTCGATCACATTGCCAATGACCATGTTGATCACGACAAAGCCGATCAGGATCGCGAGGGCCTCTCCAGAGCCCAGCTCAACGAGCGCGAGCAAGACGGCCGGGAACGCGGCGATGATCGAACCGATGCTCGGGACGAAGTTCAAGAGGAAGGCGATGAGCCCCCAGAGCGCTGGGTGCGAGAGCCCGAGCGCACCGACCAAGAGCGCGACACAAACACCCGTCGCCAAGCTCATCAAGGTCTTCACACCTAAGTAGGCCTGAACGCTACGGCCCACAGCGGAGGCCTTTGTTAACGGCTCACCATCACCAGGGAAGGCAGCCCTCAGCTTGCTCGGTATCCCTGCCGATTCAAGCAGGATGAAGACGGTGGTCAAGAGGATCAGAAAGAGATTTGAGAGCACGCCGACGAGGCCGTTCAAGATCTGCCCGGCAAAAGAGAAGGCGGCCCCCGGATCAAACCAATCACCAAGCTCCGGCAGCGGAGTGCCCTGCCCTAGCTCAGCGATCTTCTCCCTCAGCAGCTCTTCATAGACGGGCAGCTTGTCACTGAAATCATTAACGCTCGTGCCCACGACGACCCCGACCCCGGTGAAGAGCGCGATCAAGAGGCAGACCGTCAAGAGCACGGCGAAGGTCGCAGGGATCTTCATCCCCTGCAGCCACCGCACGACAGGCATGGCCAGCACTGCCAAGAGGATTGAGAGCAAGAAGGGCAAGAGGACGCTCCCTGCCGCTTGTAGGCCAGCGACGAGGACGACGACACAAGCCAGACTCAAGAGGACATTGGGGCGAGCGCGTTCAGTCATCGACGCACTCTAGGTAGAAGAGGCCTACAGAGACAAGACTCTCTTCGGAGATGTAGAGAGAGGCCGAACACGAAGCGCTCTGGATAAAGCCCTGCGGCTAAAGCCCGCATCGAGGACTTAAGCGCTGTCTCCGTCTGAGACGGGTCGCGCCAACACTTCGGCCGGAAGCTTGAGCTCATAACCTTCAACGAAGGCTTCGTCGAAATCGAAGCCGTCACGAAAATCTTCGACGGAGTCGGTCTCTTGCCGATTCAACATGCCTGCATTCACCAGCACGAAGACGATCTCACCCCAATCGAGCGTCCGCTTCACACCCCAAGAGCGCCAGACATGAGCCGCCATGGGGCCAAAAACCGTCATGGCATGTGCGCGCATCCCTACGAGGAGCTCCTGTCCACCCACGTGTCGCTCCTTAGCCTCCAATGTGTCCCTGCCAGCTAAGCGAACGGCAGGCTCTAAGGACTCAAAGACAAACTGGAATGCCTCTGGGGCATAGCGGCCGTCTTCCGAGGAGATTTTTCGCAGGGGATCGCTCAACATGAGAGGTGGAGAGCCAGCGCTCTCGTTAAAGGTATAGAGGTCATTGCGCTGAAGACGCAGCGCTGAAGATCTGCTGAACCTCACTCAAGGCGCGGTCCAGAACTGCCTCTGGGGCTAAGTTTGAGTCTATCTCTCTCCTAGCTCGCCACAAGGACTCTAATGCACGCGATGTGACTCCGAGCCCATAACATCGTCCTCCTAGGGCATCCGACACATCACCATGAGGAAGTTGATCCATTGGATAGCCCGCTCCTGAGCGAGCCAAATCACGAAGCATCTCGACCCCGAGCTCAACAGCGCCGACGGCTCGCCTTCGAACAAGGGCGCTCGGAGTCCCCTCACCGAGATCACCCTCCAAGGCCAAGAGTCGCTCCGTTCCTACGAGGGCGTCGAGCTCTCCAGAGAGAACATCGATCAAGACAGCCCGCTCTTCGACGGCGCCACGCCTCGCGAAGCGCAGCGCTCTCCCTGGAGCCCCGTCAGCCCACCTAGAGACGAGCCCTGCCGTCTCTGAGTCAACACCAGCCAGATCGAGGACCTCCGCGCTCTCTGATCCAGAGGGAGATTCAAATCCGACGAGCACACAGCGACTCCTAACGGTCTCTAAGAGACGGCCTGGCTGGGAGCTCACAAGGATGAGACAGCAAGACTCTCCGGGCTCCTCCAAGGTCTTCAACACAGCGTTCTGTGCTTCATGATTTGCCAGCTCGAAGTCACGCAAGATCACTCCGCGCCATCCCCCCTCTGCGGGCCGCAAGGAGAGAAACTCTTCTAGCGGCGTGCCCTCTGTTTGTTTTCTACGAACGATGCGCCCGACGCCGATCTTGCCCGTGTCCTCTAGCTCCGGATCAATGACAAAGAGATCGCCGAAGCTCCCTGCGGCCTGACGACGGCATGAGCCACATGAGCCGCAAGGCTCGGCGGGCCCTTCATCACAGAACAATCCAGCTAAGAACCAATGAGCGGCGAGGTATTTACCGATGCCTTCTCCGCCCGTGAACAAGAGCGCGTGAGGCAAGCGCTCCGAGGATGCCGCCCGCCAGAGTCCTTCCAAGACGGAGTCATGCCCCTTCGGCCGTTCAAGAGTCACGCTCGACCTCCAACAGCACGCGCGCTGCGACCTCTTCAACGCTGCCTTCGCCATCAACGCTCTTGACCCAACTCAAGCGCTCAACGCTGCGTCTAAATCCATCAGCGACGAGGCGTTGATAAGCGAGCCCTCGCGCCTCAATGCGATCATGTTCATCACCGCGACGGTCAGCGGCCCGATCGGGATCAACCTCAAGCACAACGCAGAGATCCGGAATAGGATCGCTAGCCCAGCGAGTGAGCAAGGCGAGCACATCTTCAAAATCAAGCTCACCTGCATGCGCCTGATAGGCCAAGGTCGCCGGATGAAAGCGCTCACAGACGACGTCCCGTCCCTCCGCTAGCGCGGGAGAGACCAGCTCCGCCAAGAGCTGCCTGCGGGCTGACGCGAAGAGCAAGACCTCGCTCCCTGGTCCGATCTCCGCCTCCCCTGCCAACAATATCTCACGCAATCGCTCTCCTAAAGCCGTGCTGCCTGGCTCCCTCAAATGCAGGGGCGCGGGTCTCGCTTCCGCGACTGCGCTCTTTTCTAGGTGCTCTATCAGCATCCGAGCTTGAGTGCTCTTACCGCATCCGTCGATGCCATCTAAGACGAGGAAGCGTCCCCGCCCTGTCTCTTCTTGCCGTGCCGCTTCCATAGGCGCATCCTAACGCATCAACACCCCGTGACCGACACTCCTCCCACACTCACTGATCGACTGCGAGATCGCATCTACGGAGATGACCCCCACCCGTATGACACCCTAGAGCGAGAGGTCCGTCGTCGCCTCTCCCCCAAGCACACCCTCTTTGAGATCGGCTGTGGCAGAACAGCCCCCCTCCTGAGGCACTTCCTAGGCGATGCAGAGCGCCTCTGGGGCATCGACCTCGTGGATTTCCGCGCCGAGGACCTCCCCAAGGAGATCGAAATCCACCAGGCCGACGCGGCTAAAACGGGGCTTGAAGATTCGACCGTCGACCTCGCTTATTCGCGCGCAGTCATGGAGCACGTCGAGGACGCTGACGCTGTCTTTCAAGAGATGAACCGCATATTGCGGCCCGGTGGCAGCTATGTCTTCCTGACACCGAGCCTATGGGACTATGCATCGCTCATCTCGATGGCTGTTCCGAACCGCTTTCATCCTCACATCGTCCGCCTCACAGAGGGACGCGCAGAAGAGGATGTGTTCCCCGCGCATTATCAATGCAATACGCGCGGCAGAGCACAGAGTCTCTGTGACGATCACGGCCTAGAGCTAGAGTCCCTGCGCTTCCTAAGCCAATACCCCTGCTACTTTCAATTCAACCCGGCCCTCTTCCTCGCGGCCACCGCCTACGAGAAGTTGATCTGCACCTCAGAGCTTTTTGGCCCCCTGAGAGGCTGGATGCTCGCAGTCGTCACCAAGCCCAAGACTGACTAACGATCGAGCTCCTCTAGGAGCTCCGCTGCGGCCTCACAGCCTGCGTCAAAGCCGAGGGCCTCTGCGGCGCGATCTCTAGCCTCACTCTTCCGACCTAGCCCATGAAGCGCGACAGCTTCTCCTGCGAGGCACTCTGCTCGCATTTCATTAGAGATGACCTCTGCTCCATCCGCGTTGAGCGCGTCCGGAACTTGCCGCGCCACCTTCCACTCGCGCAGCGCCGTCTCCCAGCGCTCAAGCTGTGTGAGCGCTCTACCCCACTCCACGTGCAAGCTGCGCGAGAAGGGATCGATCTCATTCGCCTGCCTGAGGAGCTCTGCCGCTTGGGCGTGGCGCCCCGCCTCCGCATGCCAAACGGCGAGAGAGCGACGGGTCGGGTAATCCCCAGCGTCCCAAGCCAAGCGCCGCTCACGCGCAGCCATCGCCTCATCCTCACGCCCAGCCTCAGAGTGAATGGATGCGAGCGCGAGCTCTGCCGAGAGCGATGGATTCTGAAAGCCGGGAAAGGCCTCTTCTGCTCTCGCGAGCTGCTCCAAGGCCTCCTCTTCCTCTCCGAAGCGATCGAGCAATCTGGCGAGCGCGACGCGCACGCGATAGTCCTCACCTCCCATCTCCAAGCCCTTGCGCCACTCCCTGACAGCCCCCCTTGGGTCCTCTGCACCCAAGGCGAGCTCGCCCATCAAAAAGCGCACGCGCGGACCAGCGAGCTTCGCCTCCCTCAGCCGGCGCAGCGCGTCCTCAGCGTCGACCTTCCGTCCCGCCTGGTAAGAGCCCCAAGCGATCGTCGTCAGGGCGTCTCGCCATTTCTCTCGCTCCGCGGCTTTCGCTGGGGCTTCACGTGGTGTCTCCAAGCGCAACCTAGCGAGCACGCGCGGCCCCCAGCGCGGCTCAATCTTCAAACCGGAGATCTTCTCGTCGATAAAGCGCAGAAAGCGCAGGTCGATCTCCTCTGGCGTTGAGCCCAGCACCTCCTCGAAGGCGCCATCAAGATCTCGACCGCGATCAAAAGCCTCCAAGACCTGCACGATCGGCTTGAAGCCGTGATCACGCACGAGCATCTCAATCAGCAGCCCACCTTGGTAATAACCGAAGAGGATGCGTGGCCCCCGGAACGCTCGGTTCAGCTCCCGCACGGGGATCAACTGCCCGTTCGCTCTGGCATCGACCAGCTCTCTTCGCATGTTGCGAGTCCAACCGGGATTGCGATGCGTCTCTTCCCAAGTCGCGATCCCCTCGGTGATCCAGCGCGGACAGCGATTGCTAGAGAGGCCTAAGTGGATCACGTGCGTGAACTCATGAAAGGCAGTTCGCGCCCAAGAGAAGCGCCCCCTCATCTCAGAGAGCGGAGAGACGCTCGTCACCACAGGGCCAAAGCAGACGCCCAGAGCAGGAAAGCCTTCAAAGCCCGTAGAGCGAACTGAGAAGTCGGCCGCCTCCCTAAAGACCTCAACCCGTACGGGCGGTGGAGTGAAGCCATATCGCACAGAGAGCTCTTCTCGCGCATCGACATAAAACGGCACCAGATAAGCCTCGAAGATCTCCGCTGCGTCTGGAGCCCACGCGAAGCTCAGATCACCATGATCACTGATGGTCTGCTCGAGCTTCATGCGACCTAGCACCAAGCTCATGTTCCGACGCCAAGCGTCCTGACGGAGCCCACTTGCGTCCTCTGAACTCTCTAACGCGGCGCGCGCCCCATCCTCATCTCCAGAGTTCGCTAGGGCCCGACCGAGTTGAGTCCATGCTTCATAATCAGACGGATCCCGAGCCACTGCGCGCTTTAGAAAGGGCGCACCCTCAGCGAATCGATAGAGCTCGACCAGGTGGCGGCCGACTTCACGCTCTGGCTTGGAGTCCCCAGGATCGCGCTCGAGCAGCGCGCTCAAGATGGACTCGCACTCCTCTCTTCGGTGCTCCACCCATGCGAGCGCAGCGCTCAAAGTCTTCACCTCTCGCCGACCCCCGGCCAGTTTTTCAAGCTCTCGTAATCGCGCTCGAACACTCGGCAGCTTCCCGTCTTCTAGGTCGTAGACGCAAGCAGCCAATTGGACCTCCACGGAGTTCGAGTGCTCTGCCGTGGCCATCGACAACCAGCGCGAAGCTGGCTCACGGGACTTCTTCCAATTCACTCGCCTGACGCTAAAGAGACCTAGCAGCGCCGCTTCGTTCATGGGGCAGAGCTCGAGCGCTTGGCGATAACGAGCGTCTGCGGAGAGCTCCACCTCCGAGATCTCGCGATAAGCCTCAAAGAAGAGATCCCCTAGGGCGACTGAGATCTCTGCCTCAGGACCGCTGACGCGCTTTGCGAAGGCCTCAGCCTCCAAGAGCGTCTTGTTCGCGCCTTCCAGGTCCCCGAGCTTTTGCTGACACCTCGCCCTAGCGAGGAGCCCTTGCCAAGACTGACCGCGTGACCCTTCGGCTCCGGATTTAAAGACCGTCATCGCCTCCTCTCTCAGCCCGTTCGCCAAGAGCGCCCTCGAGAGGACCCATGCATCTCTACCGTCTGTCGCAGGCGACATCTCGGCCTCAGCATCTCCGATGATCTCAAGCGCCTCCTCAGCTCGGCCCAAGCTCAAACAAAGATCTGCGATCTGCCGCCTCGCATCCCGGCGCAGCGAGGTCCCATCTAGGCCCTCCGGGCAATCATCAAGGGCTCTCCGAAAGTCAGCCTCCGCTCCTTTCCAATCCCCTTGATCTCTCCTACAAGCACCCCGCAAGGTCCGACTAGCTGCGTCTTCAGGTTCATCTCGAAGGTGCTCCCGCAGCAACGGGAGCGCCTCTTCTGGTAGACCACGGCGCCGTAATCTATCCGCCTCATCCCTCTCCTCGGCCAAGAGGGCTTCAAGCTCAGCGTCATCTTGAACAACAGTAAAAGCAGTCGCTACTTGCCCAAGGGCAGAGAAGGCGAGAAAAAATGCGAGCAGCCCTCGCGAGATTTTATCCATGGTCAGATTCATGCCCTGATTGTAAGAAGCCGAAGTCCTCTTCAAGCCGTCCTTGTTCCGGAACCCCGGATCGGCTACCCAAGAGGCTCATGCACGCCATCAATTCCATCAAGATCTGCACATTCGTCCTGCTCCTGACCACCGCCGGCTGCCAAAACACGGGCAAGAGCAAGCTAAACACCCCGCCGCTGCCCACCCCTGGAGGTTCAGGTCGGGTGATCCAGAAGAAGCTACCTGACTGGTTTCGAGCGCCGGCAGGCTGGGCTCGCTTAGATAAGATCGAGACCTGGTTGGATTCGCCCGCAGCACAGCGCTCAGACTGGCGAAATTACGGGAGAATTGAGCTAGCGGAAGGGTGGCTAGAGATGGCCTCAGATGGGGCGAGGACCTCCGCCTATAGACAAGCGCGGGCGCGCGCACTCCTCGAGCTCGTACAGGCAGATCCTGAGGCATCTTCAGCGCACAAGAAGCGCG
>JAPKBY010000077.1 GCA_028823185.1 Planctomycetota bacterium | reverse complement strand
TGTAGAATTCCGGATCACAGGTGGCGAGCTCTCGATCCCAGTCATAAGAGAGCCCGATCATCCGGAGTTGACGCCGGAAGGTGTCGATGTTGGCGCGGGTGAAATCACCGGGGTGCACACCGGTCTCAATGGCATATTGCTCTGCAGGCAAGCCGAAGGCATCAAAGCCCATCGGATGCAAGACGTTGAAGCCCTGCATGCGTTTGCGTCGCGCCACGATATCGCTCCCGATATACCCCATGGGATGGCCCACATGCAGGCCAGCTCCAGAGGGAAAAGGGAACATGTCTAGGACATAGAATTTCGCCTGCGAGGCGTCGAAGTCTTGATCGCCAGGGTTCGGGGCCCTGAAGGTCCCCTGGTCCTCCCAATGAGACTGCCAGCGGTGTTCAATTTTTCGAGGTTCGTACGCGTTACTCAATGTGTCTCCAGAGACCGATGATGGCCATGATTGTCGCCCAAGAGGATAGCGGAGATTGCCAGGATTTCTCCTCTCTCCTCTTCACCTCTTGACACTCCGGCCAAAGCCTTGCAATGTCACACCCCATCGCACGCGAGGCGGGCTCTGCCCGACCCCGCTTGGGGGATTAGCTCAGCTGGTAGAGCGCTACAATGGCATTGTAGAGGTCAGGGGTTCGACTCCCCTATCCTCCACCAAATACACAGCCGCCCGTCGATTTCGTCGGGCGGCTGTTTTCATTCACAGGCGATAGGCCCAAAAGGCCTCCATCTTCTGAAAACTCTGCTGTTCACTGCCTGAAGAGCCTGTGGACTGCGCCTCCTTGAGGCTATCCTCAGTCGCAACATGACCGACCTCGCACACCCCGACCGCATCGCCAAGGTCACGCGTCTCAGGGAACAGGGCATAGACCCCTACCCTGCCCGCGGCATCCAAGGCACCCCCGCAGCTGAACTCTCGGCAGGCGCAGGCACACCTGACGAGCCAGGCCCACTCCTCGGCCAATCCGTGACCGTCACAGGACGGCTCTTGGGGATGCGTGATTTTGGAAAGCTCATTTTCGCCCCCGTCCAAGACCTCAGCGGACGGGTGCAGACCGGCTGGCAGAGGGATTCACTCACAGACTGGTGGCCGCAGCGCAAAAACTACGACGGCGGCGACATCGTCGCAGTCACTGGCGAGCTAGGCCACACCCAAAAAGGTGAGCCGACCGTGTGGGCGACCAAGGTGACCATGCTCTCAAAGGCCGTCGCGCCCCCTCCGGAAAAATGGCATGGGCTGACCGATACCGAGCAACGCTACCGAAGGCGCTATGTGGACCTCTGGGCAACCCCAGAAGTGACGCAAGTTTTTATCAAGCGCAGCAAGATCCTGTCCGTCATTCGGACATACCTAGAGGGCGAAGGATATCTAGAGGTTGAGACGCCGACCTTACACCCGCTCATGGGCGGTGCAGCAGCGAAGCCCTTCATCACGCATCACAATGCGTTGGATATGGATCTCTTCCTCCGGATCGCACCAGAGCTCTACCTCAAGCGCTTGATCGTTGGCGGCCTGGAGCGGGTCTTTGAATTCGCGCGCAACTTTCGTAACGAGGGTCTCTCCACGAGGCACAACCCTGAGTTCACCATGCTCGAGCTGTACGAAGCGCAAGCTGACTACCATCGCATGATCGAGCTCACAGAGGGCATGATCAGCCTCGCTTGCACAGCCGTGAACGGCGACAACAAAGCCACCTTCAGGGAGGTCGAGTACGACTTCACCCCGCCCTTCAAGCGCGCCTCTTATCTTGAGCTCTTCAAAGAGCACGCAGGCTGTGAATACGACGACCAAGCAGCGGTACATGCCAAAGCGAAGGAGCTAGGCATTTCGGACACTGGCGAGTACCCCAAGCTCATGAACGACGTCTTCGAGGCTTGTGTCGAAGACACCCTCACAGGCCC
Source organism: Planctomycetota bacterium (assembly GCA_028823185.1). Taxonomy (GTDB): domain Bacteria; phylum Planctomycetota; class UBA1135; order UBA1135; genus JAKVCE01. Next base: position 5,498 of record JAPKBY010000077.1, on the reverse strand, counting down.
CATCTTCGTGATGGATTACCCTGTCGAGATTTGCCCGCTGGCCAAGGCGAAGCCTGAGGACCCTCGAGTCGCAGAGCGCTTTGAGATCTTCGTCGCAGGCATGGAGCTGGGCAACGCCTTCAGCGAACTGAACGACCCAGAAGAACAGGAGCGCCGCTTCGTTGACCAAGTAGCGAGCAAAGACCCTGAATCACCTGGCGCCGTGGACTATGACTATGTCAACGCCCTCGAATACGGAATGCCTCCGGCGGGAGGCTTTGGCCTGGGGATCGACAGGTTGGTCATGGTCCTGACAGGCCAGGACTCCATCAGGGATGTGCTGCTATTCCCGGCCATGCGGCCGCAGACCCAAGCAGCCATTGAGACCACGCCCGAAGAGGCTGGAGTCTAAGCCGTGTACCAGGGATTTCTGAGCTGGCGCTTCCTGACTGCGAAGCGAATCAACTGGGTCGGCATCATCGGTGTTTACGTCGGTGTCACCGCTCTCATCTTGATCCTCTCTATCATGAGTGGCTTCCTTGAGCAGCAGCGCCGGATGGTCCGAGGGAGCCTGGCTCACCTCGTCGTCGAGCCCAGCCCGATGCCGCACATTGACGGGACGCCGCTGCCAGCCTCAAGCGAACCACTGCAACAGGCCATACTCGCTGACCCAAGGGTCGAGAGCGCGACGACTCAGCTCTCATGGTTTTCAATGCTCATGCAGGGCGGCGCGAGAGGCTCCCTGATCTCGACGAGTCGACTATCAGACACTCAATCAGCCAAGCTGGTTGGAGTGCAAATTGTTGGAATCGATATCGAAAATGAGTTGAGGACGACAGACCTCTTAGCCTCTCTTCAGCCACCGCCGGCTGAGGCCTCCATAAATCAGACCTATGGCTACATAGCTGTCGAGAACCCAAACGACCCATTCAGCGAGCCTGAGGGCCTGGAATACCAGCAGCCTTGGGCATGGTGCATAGTCGGCCAACAGTTGGCCATCGTCCATGGGCTAAGAAGAGGCTCAGAGATAAATCTAGGGACGATGATCCCCGACCCGCAGACCGGCAAAGTCCGGCAATCCAACCGTAAATATCTAGTCGCTGGAACCTTCAGGACCGGAGAGAACGAGATCGACCTGGGCCGGATCTACATGGACCGGAGAGATCTCCATGACTTCCTCGGCACACATAGGGACTACAGCCAGGTCCTCGTAAAGCTGCATGATTATGAACGTGATGGGCAAGCCGTCATGGGAGATCTATCCGCGTCACTCGTTCAAAAGAGGTTGATCCGGGACGCAGGCTTAGGAGAGCTCAAGACGTGGGAGCAATACAGAGGCAATCTCCTCGGCGCCATCGAGAATGAGAAGGTTCTCATGGCCATCATGCTCAGCCTCGTGCTCGTCGTCGCCGGCTTCACTGTCTTCGCCATCTTGACCATGATGATCGCCGAGAAGAGACGGGATATTGGCATCTTGGCGGCGCTCGGCGCTACGCCACGAGGGACGATGTGGATCTTCCTGTTGATAGGCTTTTGGGACGCGCTCCTGGGGGCCGTGGGAGGTGCAGTGACGGGCGTGCTCGCCGCGCTCAACATAGACAGCATCGAGCAAAGCATCTCGCAGGCGCTCGGTGTCGAGATCTTCAATCGCGACGTCTACCTCTTTGATCACATCCCGGCGGTCGTTGACCCCGTCAGCGTGGGAGTCATCGTCCTAGGCGCCTTTGTCTGCACGCTAACCTTCGCAGCGATCCCCTCTTGGCGCGCATCTCGCATGAACCCCATCGACGCCCTCCGCTATGAGTGAGCAATTAGCCCTCAACGCCCGGGACATTCGTAAATCTTTCCAGATCGGAGAGCGGACGATCGAGGTCTTACACGGCACGCATCTAGAGCTTCGCCGTGGAGAGCGGCTCTGTCTCATGGGCGCATCTGGTGCGGGCAAGTCCACCTTCATGCACATCCTCGGACTCCTAGACCAGCCCACCGAGGGCAGCGTTGAGGTGGAGGGCGTGAACGCCTGGGGGCTCTCCGTGAACGAGCGCGCGAAGCTGCGCAACCAGAGGATCGGCTTTGTCTTCCAGTTCTACCACCTCCTGCCTGAACTGAGCGCGATAGAAAACGTCGTGCTGCCGGCGCGCATCGCAGCCTCGCATGGCGCGAACAAGATCGACCTCAAGGAGATCAATGAGCGCGCGATGGAGGGCCTCACCCGCTTTGGCCTAAGCGACCGATTGACTCATCGCCCCTCTCAGCTTTCGGGGGGAGAACAGCAGCGTGTCGCCATCGCGCGTGCGCTCATCTTGGATCCACCGATCCTCATCGCCGACGAGCCGACCGGAAACCTGGACACTGCGACGGGCAAGAAAGTGCTCGACCTGCTCATGGAGGAGCAAATCAACCGGGGTCTCTCCATGATCCTCGTCACTCACGACACGCGTTTGGCCGACACATGCGATCGAGTCCTGACGATCGAAGACGGTCAAATCCAATCTGACTCAAAATTCGACATCCCCCACTAGCGAAGGCTGTGGTGAGGATGAGCTAGAGGACCTCGCCTTCCCCTGCCAATGGCGCCTCTTTTGAAGGCCCAAGATCGATGTCCGCCGCCTCAAAGCTCCCGCGCCATCCGAGTCGATCGCGCAGTCGCCGATAGGGATTAGAGCCCTGCCTGCTCAGCAGCGGATAGGGAATCTCATGAGCCTTCACCGTGAGCTCGTCTCCGGCCTGCACCGCATAGAAGCCGTGTCCGTCGACCGCGAGCGTCACAACTCCCAAGCACTCCGTCATGATCAGGTGAATCTCACTCAGGGGCTCAACGACGACGGGTCTATGCGAGAGCGCGTGAGCGCAGATTGGTGTGACGACGAAGCCCCCCATAGTTGGACTCAAAATCGGCCCACCGGCGGCGAGCGAATGAGCGGTGGACCCGCTGGCCGTGGCGACGATCAAACCATCCGCGCGATAGTCGCTGACCCAATGGCCGTCGACCTCCATTCCGACCGAGAGCATGCCCTGGAAGGAGCCACGGGAGAGCACCACATCATTAAGAGCGATGTCATGGATTGGAGCTTCATCGCCAGAGGTGATGCTGACGGAGAGCCGGGTGCGGGGCTCTATCATAGATCGCCCCTCTAGCACCTCTTCGAGGGCGGGCCTCCATTCGGAGGTCGGGACAGAGGCGAGGAAGCCGACCCGTCCAAAGTTGACACCCAAGATGGGCACCGGGCAGCTAGCGAAGGCGTGGACTGCAGAGAGGATTGAGCCGTCGCCTCCGAGCACTACGACGAGATCAGGAGCTTCGCCCACTGGGACGCCACCGCGCTTGTCAGCGGCCTTGCACCACCCGCGAAGGTCTCCTTCGACGACGACATCCGAGACGCGCTTGCGGAGGAATGGCTCGAGTCGCTGCACCAAGTCATCGACGTCGGCTTTTCCTCGGTCGGCAAGAACGAGGACCCTGCTGATCTCTGTGGAGTAGGCCTTAAGAGCGGTCATAGATCCCTTCAATGAATCGCTTAGGATTCGCGGACACGAGCGAGCATTCCGCGCACGGCGCGCGCGACCCCAGCCGAGTCTAAGCCTTGGCCAGCGAGCTGTTCGTCGCGACTCGTCGCGTGGTCAACAAATTCATCATCGATGGCGAGGATCCTTATGCTGGCGCTGCCGAGACGATTTCGGTTCGCACATTCAAGCACCGCAGAGCCAAAGCCCCCAGCGCGTTGATGCTCCTCAAGGGTGATAATTCCACGACAGGATCGCAGATGATTGCAGAGCAGCTCCTCATCGACGGGCTTCGCAAAGCGCGCGTCCACAAGCCCGACCTGAATACCCTCTTCGTTCAGTGACGCGACGGCCTCCCGAGCTTGGTTGACTAGCGCCCCATAGGCCCAAATGCAGAGCCCGTCTTCGGGAGGATCAACCAGAACTTCTGCAAGCCCAGGCTCCATCGCTCTGCGCTCAGGTCCAGGCGGGATCTCTTCAGCTGGGCATGTGTCGCGAGGGAATCGCATGGCCATGGGGCCATCGTGCTTAAGCGCCATTCGCATCATGCGGTCCATGTCGCAGGCGTCCCTAGGAGCCATCAAGGTCATGCCCGGGAAGGTGCGCAGGTAGGCGAGGTCGAAGACTCCGTTATGAGTGGGCCCGTCCTGACCGACCATTCCAGCGCGATCTAAGCAGAAGAGCACCGGCAGGCCCTGAAGAGCGACCTCTTGAAAGATCTGGTCATAGCCGCGCTGAAGGAATGTCGAATAGATCGCGACCACTGGGCGAAGTCCGGCCTTGGCCATTCCTGCGCTCATGGCGATGGCGTGTTGTTCTGTGATTCCGGTGTCGTGAAAGCGTGAGGGGTGGCGCTCTTGGAACTTGTCCAAGCCAGTGCCGGAGGGCATCGCAGCGGTGATGCCGTGAACCCTTACATCCCGCTCTGCTGCGGCAATGAGAGAATCGCTAAACGCCTTCGTGTATGCGGGGCCCTTAGGCTTGGGCACGACAGGGACTTCGCCCTCTGGCGCCGGCTTGGCTGCGCCTTTTACGCCGTGCACTCGCTCGGGATGACCGGGAGCAGCCGGGTGCCCTTTGCCCTTCTCTGTAAGCAGGTGCAAGAGCACTACGCCGTCAAGCTCTTTGACGCGTTCGAGAGTCTTGATCAGCCCGTTCACATCGTGGCCATCAACCGGACCGACATAGGTGACGCCCAACTCCTGAAACACATGTCCCGGGATGATGTAGTGGCTGAGAACCTCCCCGACCTGTTCGAGCGTCTTATCTACCTTGGGGCCGATAAGCGGGATGGTCTGAATGAGACTGGAGATCTCTTGCTGAGCACGCTGCACGATTCGCGAGGAGCGAATCCGCGAGAGGTAACGAGCCATCGCGCCGACCGTCTTGGAGATAGACCACTCATTGTCATTCAACACGACGAGAAGCGGTTGTCCTAAGGAGCCAGCGTGGTTGATCGCCTCGAAGGCCACGCCTGCGCCAAGGCTCGCATCGCCAATCACCGCGACGGCGCGACCGGGCTCCTTCTCATGCTGCATGCCGAGTGAGAGACCGAGCGCAAGGCTGATGCTTGTGCCAGCGTGTCCGGTGTGAAAGAGGTCGTATTCAGATTCATGCGGGTTGGTGAAGCCGCACATCCCGCCCGTTTTGCGGAGTTGATCAAAGCCAGCTCTGCGTCCCGTGAGGATCTTGTGCGGATAGCACTGATGGCTCACATCCCAAACCAATCGGTCACGACGAAAGTCGTAGACGGAGTGAAGCGCTGTCGCCAGCTCAACCACACCGATATTTGAACCCAAGTGACCGCCAGTCTCCTGGACAGTCTCAAGCAGGAATGATCGCATCTCCTCGCAGAGCGTGGTGAGCTCCTCGGCGCTGAGACCTTTGAGGTCGGCAGGCGAACTGATGAGATCTAGCGTCGGGTAAACCGTCTTGCTGTTGTCATTCATAGAATAGTGCAGCTGCCATGGGGCCGGCTGGAGACATAGTGTGGGTCAATGGGCTCTAAATTCCAA
>JAPKBY010000076.1 GCA_028823185.1 Planctomycetota bacterium | reverse complement strand
GGCGAAGCCATCAAAATTGAGCTCAACGCGAAGTGATCGCGATCAGCTCTTCGTAGATCTCGACGAGCCCTCGACCGATCAGGGGCCAGTCGTAGCGCTCGCTCGCGAGGCTGCGCCCTGCTGCCCCCAAGCTTCGCGCGAGCTCATCATCAGCGAGCAGGCGCGAGATCGCCGCAGCTTGCTCCTCTGGAGTATCAGCTAAGAGCAAATGCTCACCATCGACACAGTCGATCCCCTCCGCCCCGAGACGGGTCGAGACCACAGGTAAGCCTGCGGCGAAAGCCTCAAAGAGCTTCAAGCGAGTCCCAGAGCCATAACGTATCGGGCAGACGAAGATCCGCGCTCGCGCCAGCTCCGCTCGGACGTCATCCACAAAGCCAGTCACCTCAACGCCGCCCTCTCTGACGCTCTCTTTGAGGGCTTGAGACGGGCTTCGACCGACCACTCTAAACAGCGCGTCGGGGTGCTCGGCGCGCACAAGCGGCAACACCTCCCGAGCGAAGCTCTCGGCCGCGTCACCGTTCGGGCCATAGGCCAGGTCTCCGACAAAGACGAGCTCAGGTGAGTTCGCAGCAGGGTCTGCCACTGGAGTGATCGCGTCTACTGCCACCCCGTTTGGAACAACTCGCACCTCTAACGCGGACTCCTGCGCCAAGAGCGCTTTGCGTTCACGCTCTGAGCACGCGAGCACTCGCTGGCAGAGAGAGAGCTCAAGCGGCTCGCGCGCAGAGAGGAGGCGCGCCTCTCTACTCCACAGCCAGCGCCCAAAGGCGCTCTTCTCATGCTCACTTCTGCGCGCTGCGTACTCCGTCAGGACATTGTGAGTATCGACCACAACCGGCACCCCGCTCGCGTGTCGAGCATAAGGCGTCGTGTCCAGATGATTGAGATGCAGCGCTGAGTAAGCGCCAGAGTCCAGGTGCTCTGCCACGGCCCGCTCGAGCTCCGCGCTCTTGTTGTGTGTAAAGAGCACAGGATCTTTCGTCAGCAAGCTCTTCAGAAGACTCACCGCCCTTGAGAGCGGGCGCTCCTTCGTGAGCGCGGGCACCAACACGACCTCTGAGGCGACCTCCCGCAGACGAGCCTCAGCGTCTCCGCCCGCATCGGTCGCTAGGAGGGTGACCTCGTAGCGCTCTTGGAGCGCGCGCAAGAGATGATAGGTGCGGAGATTCCCCCCGGAGTCCAGAGGCCACGGGGCCTGCTGGCTGACAAATAAGAGCTTCGCTGAATCAGACACTGAGAGAATCCTACGCCCCAAGGGGGCCCGGAGCGAAGTCAGGGAGAGAGCTCTTTTTCATTCATAGCCTCATCTGCGAGATAAGCCTCTACGAGCGCGGGGTGAGTCGCGACGACATCACGAGCAGCGAGCAGGAGATCTAAGTCCTCCTCCGGATCAATGCCGCCCCCTGATTGCCTCAGCCCGTCTAAATCTCCCATCCCACGCCGCCTGAGGTCCTCTTCGGCGATCTCAAAGCCATCATTGGTGCCCTCTAAGAGCTCAAAGCGCTCGGCCGCAGACTCCTTGCCGAAGAGCAGGCACCAGCTGTCTCCGCTTCCACGACCGACCCTGCCGCGCAGCTGGTGAAGTTGAGCCAGCCCGAGGTGCTCCGCCCCCTCGACGACCAGGACCGTCGCTTGGGGGACATCTACCCCGACCTCAATCACTGTCGTCCCCACGAGGATCCGAGACTCACCGGCCCTGAAGGCAGCGAGTCGCTCTTGGCGGAGGCTGGCGTCCAGCGCCCCGTGAACCAAGACCACACCATGTGAAGCGAGCGAAGAGCTAGAGAGGCGCGCGTGAGCCTCGATAGCGCCCCGCTCTTCACTCTCCGCAGCGATCCTCGGCGCGACCCAGAACACCTGCTCTCCAGCCTCTAAGCGCTCAGACAAGAAGCTCAAGAGCCGCGCACCATCGCTCTTCTTCAACCAACGAGTCGTGACCTTTCCGCGACCAGGCGGCTTCTCCTTGAGCACGCTCACGTCGAGGTCTCCATAGATCGACAGCGCCAAGGTGCGAGGGATAGGCGTCGCCGTCGTCAGGAGGACGTGAACATCACGCCCCTTCTCTAAGAGTCGCGTGCGCTGAGCGACGCCGAAGCGGTGCTGCTCATCGATCACAGCGACAGCCAAGCGCTTGCACTTGACCTTGTCTGAGAAGAGCGCATGAGTGCCGATCGCGACCTGGAGCTCACCGCTCGCGAGCCTGCGCAAGAGCTGACTGCGCTCACGCCCGGGAGTTGATCCAGTCAAGAGCTGGCACTTGACCCCCGCCTGCTTAAAGAGCGGAGAGAGGACGGAGAAGTGTTGCTCAGCGAGCAGCTCGGTAGGCGCAGCGATGACAGCTTGTCCCCCTCCCTTCGCCGCCGCGAGGAGCGCATAGAACGCGACCGCCGTCTTACCAGTGCCGACATCACCCTGCAGCAATCTTCGCATCGGCGTCGAGCGGGCGAGATCTAAACGGAGCTCCTCTACGACCCGCGCTTGATCGCCCGTCAAGGTGAAGGGCAAGAGATTCAAGATCGCCTCATGCTGAGCCTCATCTCTCTCGACCACGAGGGCGTGCCCTGTGACGTCCCCTCGCACCCGACGCTGCAACCTCGCCTGCATGCGGAGACAAGCCTCAAAGGCCACTCGGCGACGCGCTCCAGAGAAGAGCGCCAGATCGTTGGGCTCATGGAGGACCCTCGCAGCCTCCATGAGAGTCGGGAGCTCGAGGCGATCGAGGAGCTCGTGCGGGACGCGCTCGGTGAGCTCCAAACCACTCTTCAACGCGAGGCGACAGAGACCGCGCAAGAGCCCCTGCCCGATCCCATCCACGGTCGGGTACACCGGCTCCCAGCCATCGGGAGCCGGCAGAGGCTTCTCCTCATTCCCGATGCGTGGGACGACGAGCGTCGGCTTCCCCTTCTTGGTGAGTCCGACTCGACCAGCGACGGTCACCTTGGCGCCCTCGAGCACGCTCTCTCTTAGCCATGACTGGTTGAACCAGTGCGCCTCGATCGTCCCGCTCGAGTCCTTGAGGAAAGCGGTGAACACGCTCTGCTTTCCGCCGCGTCGAAAGAAGCGCGTGCGCACGACCTCTGCCTTGATCTGTACAACAGCGCCGACCTCTGCTGCGGCCTCAGCGCAGCTCGCGCTCGTCCCCGTGCTCTCTAGCCGCAGCGGCGAGAGCTGCAAGAGCTCTTTGACTGTCTCGACCCCAAGCTCCGCGAGGAGCTTCGCGCGCGCGGGACCGACACCCGGGAGCTCCGTCACTGAAGGGTCTGCGCATTTTGACTCCTCTTTCACTCGCTTGACTCTAGCTCCTGCTCATTGTGACGTCGCTCTAATGGAAGGAGTAAGACATAGGTCAGGATGCTGGAAGCCACATAGAAGCCCACAGTGGTCATCATGAGGAGGGAGTAATTGTTATCCGTGCTGTCGAGGATCGCGCCCCCGACGACAGGCCCCAGCACCCAGCCGATGCTCCATGCGACCGACTGCATCCCATTCTGAAACTCCTTCGCTCCCTCTGGAGTCACCTTCATCACCAAGTTCATGAACAAGGGATGCCCAGAATTCATCAACGCCCCCCTGAACAAGAAGGCGATCACCGCGATGGCGAGATGATTTGTATAAGCGAGGACGATGAAGAAGACGACGGACGCCAGCTCAAGCGCGACGATGCCCCGGACCAGGCCGAGCTGCCTAGAGACCAGCGGGGCGAGTAAATATCCACAGGCAGTCATAATTCCACCTGCTGCCCAGAGCGCGCCCACCTGACCATCTCCCAAACCGAAGCGCTCTCGAAAGTAGAGCGAGAGAAATGGGATGCACGCTCCTGCGCCGATGCCCAAGACCACGTGTGGTGCGACGAAGCGCAGCGCGCTCCCCATGTGCTTTTTAACGACGTCGAGGATCTTTGGAGCACCCTCTTCCGCCACGGGGTCCTCTTCTTTGATGCCTGCATAGACGATCGCGGCAGCGAGGCCTAGGAAGCCGGCACCTGAGAGGACGCAAGCTAGAGACAGGGTGTCGCTCTCCAAGATCGGAGAGAGGAGCTCGGAGAGCTGCCCGCCGGCGAAGCTGCCCGCCACGCTCGCGAAGGTGCCCACCGCTTCGGCCAAGGCGAAGACACCTTGCCGCTCTCGAGCCTTGGTGTGGCGATAGAGGAACGGCGCGACCGCGATGTGGTGGATCGCGAAAGAGAGGCCAACTACAAACTGCGCTGCGCGCAGCCAACCGAGGCTAGGCATCCATGGCAAGGCGAAGAGCGCTATGCCGCAGATGAAGGCTGCTCCTGCTAGGAAGCGCGCAGCCCGACGACGAGCGAGTATGTATGCCGCAGGCAGCGCTACCAAGATCGTCCCCCACGCACCCATGGAGGAGACCGATCCGATCTCAATCTTCGAGTAGCCGAGGCGATCTAGATAGAGGTTGAGCAGCGTCCATGGGAGCGCCCCTGCTGCCCCTAGGAAGGCACACCCCAGGAGATATCTGCGAGCCTCAGCGCTCGTGCTCCTCCAGTCCTCCCTCCAACGATTGATCACGAGATGGCTCCAGACTCAGCGGTAGAGATTCTCGATGACTGTCTCTGCAGGCTTACCCTGCGGAGAGAATCCACGGTCACGCGCTCCACCAGAGCCAGGCTCGATCTCCCAGCGCCAGAGATAGGTACCTCTTATCAGGTCGGTCTCAGCTCGGACTCGACCCAGGGCGCCAGCGAATGATGAATAGAGCCGCATCTGCTCTTCCAGGTCGAGCTCGCCTTGCCCCAAGGAGGTGTCCCACCACGCGCGTGAGCTAGAAGGAAACCCGACCTCTAGCAAGATGACGGGGAGGCCGAGCGACTCGCCCTTGAGAGCGAACTCTCGCAACACCTTCGTCATCGAGCCCTGGATGGCACGATCTGACGGGCGCTCACCTTGGGGCGTGCCTAAGCGTGGATAGTAAGCGAGCCCGATATAGTCGAGCTCTGACCAGAACTCGACCTCCTCTAGCTCTTGTCTCCAGAGCGCTCCGTAGGTGAGCCCACCAGAGAAGACCGCCCTCGCAAAGCTGATGCTCTCTGACCACCCCTTGCGCTTAGTCTCGAAGAGCTCAGCAGAGAGATCAGACTCCTCTTCAGGTCGTGTCCTCGATGCGTTCTGCAGCTCAACACCGAGCGATAAGAGCTCAACCCCCATCAGCTCAGCTAAGAGCCCGCCGTGTTCCAGCATGCGTCTCTGATAGACAAAGAAGTCTCGCCAAGCGGGCGCGTTCGTCCGACGCAACCACGCAGAGCGGCCCGCACTAGAAGACACCAGCTGGACTGGGACTAGGCATGTGCGCATCCCGCGCTCTCGGGCGAGGCCTAGGATGTGTGCAAGTTCCGCATCTGGCTCAACGAAGCCGCTCAGCTCTGGACCTGCCCCAGCGGCGAAGCGCGCTTGAGGCCCATCCTCTAGCCAATAGCACTGGACGCTCAAGGCGTCGACCCCGAGGTCTCTCGCGCGATCAAGTGTCTTTGCGAGGGCAGGCACAACAAAGCTGCGCTGCGTATCGAGCGGTGAATCGATCGCGACGCCGTCTCGTCGATCTACTTCCAAGATCGCCTTATGACGTGCGACTCGCGCAGCGCGAAGCCCTACGAGCTGAGGCGCGCAGAGCTCATCGAGCCAAGACTGAAAGTCCTCGAGGATGATGTCATCCACAGCATATGCCTCTTCTCCCCTCCATAACTCCACGAGCTGCTCGGGATCTAAGTGTTCACGTAGATACCTAAAGAAGGCCGCTTGAACGGGAATTCGAATGTGGTCTGAACGATCGCGCAGAGCGCCAGGCGTCACCGTAGAGGTCGGCGAGGGCACGAGCCCCTGAGCGGAGAGATAGGCCAACCACGTCTCAAGAGGCTTACCCCACCACGAGTCCACAGCATCAACAGCTGCCGCCTCTAACATCCAATCTGTATAGGGAAAACCGAGGCTGTCAACGAGCTGCGCCTCTGCGATCGAGCGGCGCCCCTCCTCAGGCAACGCCGAGTGAGCGACCGCGATCACCGTCCGCCGCGCAGGCTCTGCGACTCCAAAGCGACAGACACCGTAGATGCGCTGCACCTCCTCCAGTTCGCTCGTTAGCGCCACGTGTAACGGTGCAGAGAGGGAACCTGCCCAACTCTCGATTCGAGTCATCGCCTCGACCGAGCGCTCTGACCATGCTCGAGCGACGCCTTCTTCAACGCCAGGTCTACGCTTTAGATCGAAGAGCTCGTGCGAGAGTGGCACTGAGATCAGCTCTTGCTCAAAGCTCTGCCAGCGCTCCTCATAATCAATAATGCTCTCCTCTAGGGGGGCTCCGCTCACGCGCAGGTCAACAGAGAGAGACATGCGACCTCCGCGAAAGAGGCGGGCGCCGGGACGAGCCAGAGGTCGAAGGTCAAGCGCTAGAGATTCGAGCGCTTGCATCGTGTTGCCTGCAAAGACCGTCACTGGCAGCCCTGGGCGCTCTGGGTCCTCAAAGGTCGCCACGATCGCCACGCCGGGCCCTTCAAAGACACGATCAACCCAGCGCACCTCACCCTCTGCGCCCAGCTCTACTCCCGTCGACGCCAAGAGCGCCTCAACTCCGGGCTCATTGATGCTCCCGATCACGACGCGTGGGTTCTGTGGCGATCCTCCAAAAGAATCGACCCTGGTCAGGTTGATCCCGAGCACGCCGCACCAGCGCAAGAGAGAGCGCTCGGCGCGGGCTCCCACGGCGCCGGGGGGCGAGACCAGCTCCAATGTCTCACTTTGCACTAGCCCTCGCTGCATGGAGGCAGCGTTCGCTGATCCATGATCACCCTCGCATGAGGTCAAGGGACATGCGGCGAGGACGAGGAGGAGGGTCTGATGGCGGAGCGACACGACTGAGAGCCTACCACTGCCGAGGGGCGCTCTCGAAGGGCTGCTTTAAGCCTTGGTCGGTTCCTTGACCCCCGAACCTTCGGATTCGGTGCTAGGGGGCTCCCCACCGGTGAGCTGTTGCATCTCAACGAGGCGGGCATAAGTCCCTCCTTGAGCCAAGAGCTCTTCATGTGACCCGATCTGTGAGACCGCACCATCCTCTAGGACGGCGATGCGGTCAGCGTTCTGGATGGTGGAGAGACGGTGGGCGATGACGACTACCGTGCGCTCCTTCATAACGTTCTCTAGAGCCGCCTGAACGGTGGACTCAGACTCTGAATCCAAGCTGCTCGTGGCCTCATCGAGAAGGAGAATGGGCGCCCCACGAAGCAGCGCTCTCGCGATCGTGATGCGCTGCCGTTGCCCTCCGGAGAGACGAGTCCCCATGTCAGCGGCGTCGGTCTCATAGCCTTCTGGGAGCGAGGCGATGAAGTCATGAATGTGTGCAGCCCTCGCAGCCTCTTCAACTTCGGCCTGGGTCGCCTCTGATCGGCCATAGCGAATGTTCTCTCCGATCGT
>JAPKBY010000075.1 GCA_028823185.1 Planctomycetota bacterium | reverse complement strand
GAGGACAGCCTCATCGTGAGATGGTCTGACACGACGGAGCTGGAGCTCGGGATCCCCGTGGTCGTTGGAGAGCATTACATCGGTCGACTCGCGAAGCTCGAGCCTGAGCGAGGGCGAGGGGTCGTGGACTTGATCACAGGGAAGGACTTCTTCGTAGGCGCGAGGCTGTCAGATTCCGAGCGAGGTTCCGGAGAGCTGGTGGTCGGAGGGCTGGCCCCACGCTCGGAGGGCGCCGCGCTCTCTCTCGCTGTTCACAATCCGCGCGTAGGAGAGATGCGCTCAGGCTCTGTTCGCGTGAGAGAGTGGCTCGAAGGAGACGGCTTCGGCTCTTGGGGAGACGGCTTCTTGCTCGGAGACTTTGACGTTGAGGAAGCCGAGGGTGAAGCTCCAGTGTTGCGTGTGCGTCCGCGGATCGATCTAGCGCATGGGCTCGGCCGAGTCGTCCTCTTGGCTGCTCCGCTTGCGGGGCAAGCGTCAGAGGTCGATCTCTCTGTGCTGACATTTGAGCCAGAGTGTTGGCGAGGGGCCAGCGTCTTGACTCGCTGTACCAACGCTCTGGGGAGAGATGGCCTGCGACTCTCCCTTTCTTCTAGTGACATCGCGGAAGGGAGCGCGGTCGCATTCGGTCCTTATCTCCTCGGTCGAGTTGAGCGCGCTGGGTGGAACACCGCGCGAGTGCGGACGCTCAGTGATCCTGGTCTAGTGCTGCCCCTGCTCGCGCGCGTCGAAGGAGAGCGGCGTCCTGTAGCGATCGGACGCGTCACGACCTTAGGCCGCGACGCTGGCGGCGCGCTCTCGCTTCGTTGGGAGTCTCTCGTAGGGATTCCGGGTGAGGGGGAGTTTGTGAGCGCGCAGCTCTTCACTGGGGGCGGAGTTCGTGGCGTGCCGCGAGGCTTGATGGTGGGCAGAGCTGTCTTGCCGCGCGAGGTGGGGACGCACAGGTTGCTAGTTGAAGCAGGAGCTAGGACAGGCGAGGTTCAGCGCGCCGCTGTGTGGTCTGGTGCCGAAGAGGGGGGGAGGCTTTGAATTACTCACGCTTCGTTGCTTGGCTCGTGGCGATCGTCTGGTTCGCTTGGGCTGCAGCTGTAGACACCCAGACACGGACAGCTTGGGTTACATCTGCGTGGATTCCTGATGTGGGTGTCGCCCTCTTTGTGGCTTGGGCCGTGCGCATCGATGTTCGTCACCTCTTGATGTTGGCCCTCTTGGCTGCGCTTGCGCGCGCCTCCTTCTCTGTTGAGCCGCCTGTCTCGATCCTTGCTGCTCACATCGCCGCCGCGCTCCTCATCGGTTTAGGGAGGCAGTCCTTTGACTTGAGCCGTCCGTTCGCACGCGCTCTCGTCGCTGCCACGGTGATAAATCTGTGGGCATATTGGTCTTGGCTCGTGCTCATAGCACGCCATGGCGAGGGTGCAGCGCCAACCTCGGGTGCGCTCATTGCGGCGGCTCTAGGGACAGGACTACTCACGCTCTTCTTTGGGGGATTGCTGGCGAAGCTGCCTGGAGTTGGCGCGCTCGGTGGCAGGAGCTTCGCTCGATGATTGGGCGCCGCTTCGGACCGCTCGTCGCGATCTTGGTCGTCATGCTCGTAACAGTGCTCGTCCGCACTGCTCGCATTCAAATCGCTGAGCATGAGATCTGGGCCAAGGAGGCGGTGAACTTAGAGAGACGCTCTAGCCTCGTCCCGTATCACCGTGGCAAGATCCTCGCGAGCGCTGGTGAAACGATGGTTGAGGATGTGGAGCGCTACCAGCTCACGTTCCAGTGGAGAGAGTTTCGCCGAGAGAACACGGTCGGGCAGGTCGCCTTAGCGAGCGCAGCTTGGTTCGGTGGGCCGGTGGATTTGATCAGTGATCCAGAAGAGCTCGGAGAGCGCGCGCTCACGCTGCTGAGACTCTCGCCAGCTGATTTGAACCGGCTCGCGAGCTCGTCTCTAGCACACGAAGAGCTAGAAGAGGCCGCCGTAAAGCGGCGACGGGCTGCTGACGCTGGTTTTTATATCAGGCGTATCCTCGAGCTTGATTCTCGCTCAGAGGGGCGCCTCCGCCAGCTCATGTCGTTGAAGGAGGAGACTCGAAGTGTGCTGGAGCTCGCGGCATCGGCGAGCGGTAGAGTCAACCTCGAGGGAGCGGTGCGTGAGCGCTGTTGGGAGTCTCTCGATGATCTAGCTCGCATGGAGTTACTTCTCGGGAGGCCTCGAGGTTCGCTCATCAGCGAGCTTGAAGGGCGCGGTGAAGCTGTCGCCGACGCTGTCGCTAGTCGCTTGTTTCAGAGCGCTCTTGGCTTCTCAGCTGGGCGTCTTCAGACGGGCTCGCTCGCCCGTATCGATTTGAGTTGGTTGCGTCGCTCCTTGGCGTGGAGCGAAGATCGAGAGAGCCTCTGGCGAGAGCGAGTTCGCGAGAACTGGCGTGAGTGGATGCTCTCATTGGAAGCTCCTGAGGCTGCGCTGAGAGCGCGGTTCACCGAGGATGGCTCCTTGGGAGATCTGCTCGTATTTCTATCACTCGTTTTTCGCTCTGAGGGAGCCTCTGATTTTCCTTGGACCGGGACACCCCATGCTCGAGGGGAGTCGGATGTCTTTCAGCTAGCGTCCCTGCCGGAGCTCATTGAGCCATTGCCGCTCTTTCTCTCCGAGCTAAGCCATGATGAGGACCATGGAGCAGCGCTCCTCAGCGGTCTGCATGGTGTGCGGCTCTCAGAGCTCGAACTCGGCGATTGGCGTATAGAGTGGTCCTCCGAGAGCCTCGAGGGTTGGAAGGCTCCAGAGAGCGCGCAGGAGGCTGCTGAGAGGTGGGCTGGGGCGCGGACATCAAATCAGCTGCGTCTCTCTCAATGGCTCGCGACGCGCTGGGCTTTGGAGTGGGAGCATGGCTGGTCGAGCCTTCTGAGGTCGCTCGATCAAGGAGCTGGTGTGCGCTTGAGTAAAGCGCGGGTCAAGTCAGCGCTGGACGATCGCGACCATTTCTTGAAGGACTTGGGACGCAGAGTTCATCTATTAGAGGACTCACCTGATTATGAGGCTGTCTTCCTGCTGACGCGCTACCCGGAGCGCTTCCGAGGCTTTGGGGTTGAGACTCGAACTCGTCGTACTGCGAGTGAAGCTGAGCTCTCATCTTCAGACCCGATCTGGAAGATCCTGGGGCACGCACGGACGATGACCTTGGAAGACTCGCTCTCTCAAGAGGGGGATCGGGAAGAGTTTGGCGCGCTGCGTGTCGCCTTGAGGACGGAGCGCAATGACGCCAGCTTGAAGCGCTTGGTTCAGACGCTCACTCGCCGAGACGAACAGCACGGCGCAGAGGGGGTCGAGCGCCTCATGGATGAGGAGCTCTCGGGCGAGAACGGATACAAAGAGCGCGAAGGGCTCGCTGAGCAGAGAGTGCGTAGCGGAAACTCTGCGAACATGAGCCCTGTCCATGGTGAGGATGTGCGGCTCACTTTGGACCTCTCTTTGCAGCGCGCGGCGAGCGAATCGATCAACCACCCAGACCCGACAGATGACCCGCGCTTCCTCGACGAGGCTTGGTTCGCGTCTCCTACCGGAGCGATCTGTTTGATCACTCCGGAGGGCCAGGTGCTCGCCGCAGCCTCGGCTCCCAATGTAGACGGCCGCGCTGCTATCCCGCACAGGGATGGGCAAGGAGCCTTCGCTCATGAGCGCAGCCTGAGGCGCTATACAGGCTTGCCTGTCGGCTCAGTCTTTAAGCCCTTTACGGCGCTCTGGTGTCTCGAGGAGGGCTTGGTCACCGCAGACCAATCGCTCTCATGCGTTCCGCGAGCGAGAGACGGGAGGATGGTCGCAGGCTACCACTCGGTGAACTGTCACCGCTCCTCCGGTCACGGGGCGCTGGTGATGTCAGATGCATTGAAGGTCTCTTGCAATGCTTACTTCGCTCAGCTCGGCGGGCGCATCGGTAGCAAGCAGGGCTTCATTGACTGCGCGCAGACCTTTGGTTTTGACCTGCCTACAGGAGTGAATGGGGGCGGCGGTGGGAGCGGGATCCGAGAGGACTACAAGAACCCCTCCTTTCACTCGAAGGGCTCCTTCTCATCGAGTGATCTAGAGCGCGGAGCGAACGGTCTGACGGTGATGGAGGGGACTCCATTGCAGGTCGCGCGCGCCTTCGCGAGCCTCGCTACTGGCGCCTTACCGACCTTGAGCTTCACACAAGATGGGTCACCCAGTGCGGCTACGCCTCTTTCGATCTCTGCACATCACCTGAACACCGTGAGGGAGGCTTTGATCCAAGTCGCTCAAATTGGTTCAGCGAAGCTCTTGAGCGGCCTCGATGTGGCCGTGAAGACTGGGAGCGCTGACTACCTCCCGATGAGTGACCAGGTCGCCGCGCAGCTGCACTACCCGCGAGGGAGCAAGCCTAGTTCACGCAAGCACACTTGGGTGGCAGGCTGGTCTCCCGCAAGGAACCCGCGCCTCATCTTTGTCGTCTATCTTCATGATGTCGGAGTGACCTCAAGCCACTCTGCGGTGTTCCTCGCCAGGCAGCTCCTTGAGCGCGAAGAGGTTCAGGCTTATCTCATGAGGACTGGGCAGTGAAGCTCTCGCATCTTCGCAGGGATCCAGGACCGATCGGTCCTGGGGGTGGCCGCTGGTTACGAGCGCCGCGTTGGCGCGAGTTTGATTGGCACATCCTCATCGTCGCAGGCGTGATCTTCGCGATCGGCTTGACGGTCGTGCAGGCCATGTCGGCCGCGGACATTGAGACAGGCCGCAGAGAGATCTCCTTCGCTTCCCATCTAAAGAAGGTGATCTTGGCAGTCCCGTGCGTCCTCGTGGCGCTCTTCTTGCGGCCGCGTCTGCTCAGGAGGAATGCCTGGTTGATCTATGGGGTCTGTCTCACGCTCGTGATCCTGGTCCCCTTCATTGGGGTAGAGCGGAACAATGCGCGTCGCTGGATCGACCTCAAGGTCTATGACTTGCAGCCCTCTGAGCTCGCCAAGCTCGGAGTCATCCTGATCCTCGCGAGGGTCTTGCAGTCAAATCGTCTGAAGCGCCCGAAAGATTGGTTCTGGCCCTTAGCGCTCGTGGGCGTCCCGGTGCTCTTCATCTTGCGTCAACCAGACTTGGGGACGGCCATGACCATGATCCCTATCACCTTAGGGATGCTCTACCTCGCAGGTGCGCGAGGGAAGACCATCGCAGGGTTGGTGCTCGCCTGCGGACTCCTCGGAGTCTGCGCTTATCAATTTGGTTGGATCAGGGGCTATCAAGGTGAGCGGATCGAGACGTGGCTCTCAAGCTACTCTGCGCCGAGCCTGATCGAAGGTAAAGACGGCGGGGCCTTCCACGCTTATCACGCCCGCACGGTGATCGGAAATGGTGGCCTCTTCGGTGCTGGTCTCGGCAAAGGTGTGGCTAATAGAGCGGGCTATCTCCCAGAGCGTGACTCTGATTCAGTCTTGGCGGTCGTCATGGAAGAGGGCGGCTTCTTCGGTGGTGCGGCGTTACTGCTCCTCTACGGTCTCTTCATTGGCCTGATCTTCGCGAGCGCAGCTGAGATGAGAGACCGCTTCGCGCGCTTGGTCGTGGGAGGGATCGGGCTCTATTTTGCCTCCCACCTGTTTATTCACTGCGGTGTGAACCTCGGGCTCTTGCCGATGACTGGCTTGCCGCTGCCTCTGATCTCCACCGGAGGGACGTCCTTGCTCATGAGCTTGACTGCGATCGGTCTCGCGCTCGGTCTCTCTTCGCACTATGAGCGCACCCTCGATGAGGACTCTTTTAAGCGCTACTAATCTGAGCGATCTGTGCGCGCGCTGAGCCCAACTTTTGACTCGCCCTTCAAGCTCAGTCTTCTTCGCGATCGGAGCCGGAGTATCCCAAGGACTCGAGGCTGCGTATGTATTCGTTCACACGTGTCGGCCCCATGTTCTCGATCTCAGCGGGGCGGATCGATTTGGCCTCTTTCTGCATCTTCCGGACGAACACTTCTAGCTCTTCGCGGAGCTCGACGGTGACCTCTGGGAAGAGCTCGCTCACATCGGCCGCTGGATCACCGTCGCGGTCGATGAGGATCTCAGGGCGCTCTCGCTTCTTGTCGAGATCTAAGATCAAGTGCCAGCGCTCGGTTCGCCAAGAGAGCTCTTCGGGCCCATAGAGCGTCGCTTCACTAAAAGCAGGACGCTCTTCGTCAGAGTCGCCACGCATGAGCTGAAGGAAGGAGCGCCCCGAGAAGGTGTCGGGCTGCTCAAGATCACAGAGCTCAAAGATCGTCGGGAGGGTGTCTAGAACTCGAACTTGGGCGTCGGTGACGAGCGGTTTAATGCCTGCAGATTTGGGCGCTTTCACGAGCAGAGGCACATGGATGAGCTCAGAGAAGAGCGTGTGCCCGTGTTCGAAATCGCCGTGGTCCCAGAACTCTTCGCCGTGGTCTGCGGTGAGGATCACGATCGCTTCGTCCCACATGCCTTGCGCTTCTAGAGAGGCGCGCAGGCGCGCGAAGGCCCTGTCGACGGCGCTGACTTCAGCGTCGTAGACAGCGCGCACCCACGCTTGGAGCTCCTCGGTCGGGGGCTCGTCTTGTGCGAGCTCCGTGCAGCCTCTCAAGGAGAGGGGCGGTGCAGGTCCGCTGAGACCCACGGTCGCACGCGCGAGATCTTCAGGGAGCGGGTCATAGTCAAGATGTGAATCGAAGAGGTGGACGAGCAAGAAGGTGCTCGCTTGACTGCCCTTCTCTTCGAGCACTTTGATCGCGTCGCTGACCGTTTGGTCAGCGCGCCTGACGTCTTGGTTATAGGCGTGCTTGTGGTCAAAGACTTCGAAGCCGCGGTCAAGACCAAGCAGCGGGGAGAGGTAGGCTGCGTTGGCGAAGCCGAGGGTTCGATAGCCCTCATCCACCAAGAGCTCTGCGGCGGTCGGAATGTCTGGGCTGATCGGTCGTAGCAGCGAGACCTTCCCTGTCGCCTTGTGGAGGCTCGGCCAGACGCCAGTGAGGAGTGATCCCACTGAAGGGAGGGTCCAGCCAGAGCTGGAGACGGCGTCGGAGAATTGCACGGATTCAGCTGCGAAGGCATCGATCGCAGGCGTGTGCGCTGCTGCATGCCCATAGCAACCTAGCGCGTCGGCTCGGAGAGTGTCGACGACGACGAGGATGATGTGTGGCTGTGGTTTCGTCTCGCCGCAGGCGGCGGCGAAGAGGAATAAGGGGAGGGCAAGCTTGAGTCTTCTCATCATCACTCTGTCTCTATCGGCGCCGACGGGCGGCAGCGAGACGACGTTCAGCCTTCTCTCGCAGCGCCCAATCCCGAGGTGCGACAGCGAGAGCTTGTACGAGGTGGACCTCCGCCTCGTTTGAGGCGCCTGTCGCGAAGAGCATGGAACCGAGGTTGAGCAGCAGCTCAGGGTGTTCAGGGCGCAGCTTGACGGCCTCTTTGAAGTGGAAAATCGCCTGTTCCGCGTCTTCT
>JAPKBY010000618.1 GCA_028823185.1 Planctomycetota bacterium | reverse complement strand
AGAGACAGACTTAGGCGCGCTCGCAGGGACACGGCACGACATCGGCGGTAGCCCGCGCTTTGAAGGTGCCGAGCGCCGCGCTCTTCAGCTAGATGAGCGCTGGCGCGAAGAGATGCCGAAGGATGCCCTCGAGCTCTTCGAGCGTCGGGCTGGAGAGCTCAATCGTTTTCGTGGATACAAAGACTGAGTCAGACGAAAGGAGAGGAGAGAGCACATGGGTCGATTGGACGGAAAGGTAGCGCTGGTCTGCGGAGCGAGCATGGGAATCGGCGCAGCCATCGCGAAGCGCTTCCAGGAGGAGGGCGCAAAGGTCTATGGGCTCGCGCGCTCGCGCGAGCGCCTAGAAGCTCTCGGATATGAGGGAGTGCTCGTGCACGATCTCGACGATCTTGATGGGCTGTCTCAGCTGAAGCTTCCTCCCGCCACGATCCTCGTCAACAACACCGGCGGTCCTCCGCATGGCTCAATCCTCGAGGCAGATCCGCACGACTTCGGTAAGGCTTTCAGGCGCCATGTGATGGCGAGTCAGGTCCTCTTGCGCGCGCTCCTGCCCAACATGAGGGCGGAGGCATGGGGCCGCATCATCAACATCATCTCGACATCTGTGCGTGAGCCGATCGCGGGCCTCGGGGTGAGCAATACGACGCGCGGTGCGATGGCGTCCTGGTCCAAGTCTGTGTCGAAGGAGCTCCCGCCCGGGCTCACGATCAATAACATCCTCCCCGGATTCACGGACACTGAGCGGCTCACAGAGCTTAAGAACGCTAAGGCGTCTGCTAGCGGCGCGACTGCGGATGAGGTTCAGGCGTCATGGTTGGGCGCTATCCCTGCGCAGCGACTCGCAGAGCCCAGCGAGATGGCGTCGATGGCTGCCTTCCTCGCCAGCGATGAGGCGGCTTATATCTCTGGGCAATCTCTCGCCGTGGATGGCGGGCGAATGGGCTCGATCTAGGGATTCTAGCTCACTCGCTGATCGCGCAGCGCGCTTAAATGTCGTTGGCCGTGTCGGGCATGGAGCCATGGAAGTTGACGATCTTCCACTCGCCGTCGACGTGCTCCCACACCGAGGTAGCCCTGAATCCGAGCAAGGAGACTGCCTCTCCTGCCACGTCATAGTGAAGGTCAACGCGCTCTGAGAGCCAGGCGACCTTGCGGTTGCTTGAGAGCTCTAATTGAGAGTCGTGCAAATCTCGACCCACGTACTTGACCTCTCCGCCGCCGCTCATGCCCTCGCGGATGGCGTCAATTCCAACGGTCCACTCGTCAGCGAGGCTGCCTATTACGATGACCTCCTCGGAGTCGGCGATGGCGCCTAGGAACGCTCCTTTGATCTCACCGCTGTCATAGGCGGCCGCCAGCTCGGCGAGGACCTCATTGAGCTCGTCCTCTCTCAGCTGCGCTTGTACGGCGTCACCGATGTCGCCGCTGTTGCCTACGGCGATGACGCAGCTAGTGGAGGTGAAGGCGAGCGCGAGAGGGAGGATGAATTTGTACATGGCGGTTGCTCGGGTGGTGGGGCTGTCGGA
>JAPKBY010000617.1 GCA_028823185.1 Planctomycetota bacterium | reverse complement strand
ATCGTCATCTCTCGAGGGATCCCAGGAGATCGCGTTCGCGCGAGAGTGACGAAGCGCCGAAAGGGCGCGCTCGAGGGCGTCTCTCTAGAGATGCTTGAGCGCGGACCTGGGCATGTAGACGCTCGCTGCCCTCATCACGTGAGCTGTGGTGGCTGCAAGTTTCAAGACCTCTCATACGAGGTGCAATTGGAGCTCTTGCGTGAACACATTGAGAAGGCCTTGTCTGACGCATCTGTTCCATTCACTGCGGTTGACTCCACGATCGGTTGCCCAGAGCCGTGGAATTATCGCAACAAGATGGAGCTGAGCTTCGGCGGTATCCGTTGGATTGAGCCCGAAGAGCCTGAAGGTGTCGAGCGTGACTTCGCCTTGGGCTTCCACGCGCCCGGGCGCTTCGATCGCGTACTAGACGTGAGCGAGTGTCACATCTTGTTCGAGGGTGGTATCGACATCGTCAGGACTGCGCGCAGCTTGGCAAAAGAGCTGCAGATGTCAGCTTGGAATCAACACACTCACGAGGGCTGCTTGCGCCACTTGGTCTTGCGCCGCGGAGTTCGCACGGAAGAGACCTTGGTTTATGTCGTCAGCTCAGTGAGAGATGAGACCGTAGATGTCTTCTTAGAGAGGCTCTCAGCTGCGCACCCAGAGATCAGCACGCTGATCCATGGGGTGAACCCTCACGTCGCA
Organism: Planctomycetota bacterium; assembly: GCA_028823185.1. Lineage (GTDB taxonomy): Bacteria > Planctomycetota > UBA1135 > UBA1135 > JAKVCE01. Next base: position 839 of record JAPKBY010000617.1, on the reverse strand, counting down.
GATGTCGCGACATCACTAGATCGTCGGGTGATCAAGGGGCCGGGTTGGATCACAGAGCGCCTCTCTGGGATCGAATTTAGAATCTCACCTGAGAGCTTCTTTCAGACCAATACGCTGCAGGCGGAGCGGCTCTTCGAGGTCGTCCTAGAGGAGGCCCAGCTCGAGGATGCCGGCTTGGTCTACGACCTCTACTGTGGCGCAGGGAGCATCTCTCTGCTCCTAGCAGGTGCCGTAGAGCGGGTCGTTGGCTTTGAGCTCTCGAAGGAGGCGGTCGCGGACGCAGAGGCGAACGCGGCGAGGAATGACATCAGCAATGTCAGCTTCGTCGCGGGCGATCTCGCGGAGACCATCGGCGCTGTGAGCGAATGCCCAGATGTTCTCATCTGCGACCCTCCTCGCGCCGGCATGCACGATCGTGTTGTAGAGAAGGTGATCGAGCTGGGCCCCAAGCGGATCGTGCACGTCTCTTGCAATGCGAACACGGCGGCTCGAGAGCTCGCGCGCTTCGCAGGCCACGGCTATGAGTTGCTTCGCGCTCGTCCGGTCGATCTCTTTCCTCACACTCCGCATGTTGAGTGTGTCTTCACCCTGGAGAGGAAGAGCTCATGAGTGGCTTGTGTCCTGGCTGCGCGCACGTGCGAATCCTCGAGAGCGATAAGGGCTCTCGTTTCTTCCTCTGTGAGCTCTCCAAAGAGGATGGGCGCTTCTCGAAGTATCCTCCTCAGCCGGTGCTCCGTTGCGCTGGCTTTGAGCCGGCTTCAAAGGGGAAGGGAGAGGGGTGAAAGGACTCCGAGCGACGCCCGGAACGGTCCTAGCTGCATCGCCGGAGCTGCCGGACT
>JAPKBY010000616.1 GCA_028823185.1 Planctomycetota bacterium | reverse complement strand
ATGAGTCTTTCCGGGTCAGGAATGATGAGCTCGTCATCTCCCTTGGAGTGAAGGACCCCGACAAGCGTAAGAGTGATTATTACAGCTACTACCAGCTCGAGGCTGGGCTGGAAGAGCTGTTCCTTCAGGCTGACTCCGCGACTCGTGTCGCTACGGCTGATCGTGCTCTCGCGCAGACTCAGGCCTTGGAGCTCGCGAGCACTGTTCGCGACTTCATTCGTCTCAGCGCTTCTTTAGACTTCGCGCGCACGACGCTGCCGCTCTCTCTGTCTCCACGCCTGCGCCAGATCTTTGGGGACGACCTGCGCTCTGGAGTTACGGTTCTCCTGGACGGCGCCACAGAGCTTCGAGATTTCTGGGCTGGCTTAGATTCGCTGCCTCAGGGTGAGCTTGAAGTTGAGCGGGCCGCTGCGGTTCGACTCTCTACTGAGCTGGACATGCTGCTTCAGCCGACGGAGTTTGGCCTGGTGCTCTTTGCCCCATCTTCCGGCGCCTCGCCTGAAGCAGAGTGGTTAGGGGTCGGCGATGTCGTGATGTCTGCGTTCGCCGAAGACGAGTCGGGGACTCAGTCCGTTGATTCAGTGCGCGCGCTCGAAGACCTCGTCGCCTTAACGGGTGACATGGGTGGCTTCGATGAGCGCTTCGCTAATTTTCATCTCGGCGTGGTCGCGCGAGCCGCCGCTCGTGGGGATTATTCACGCGTGCCGCTCGAGGTTCGTTTCTACAAGGGGGACTTCTTCTATAGGGCCCTCTTGTGCTTTGTGCTCAGCTTTCTCCTGTGTTCGGTGTCTTGGCTCCTACCACGAAGCGCTTGGGTGGCCCGCGGGATCTGGGCCACTCTGCTGGGGGGGACGGGCCTCCTGGTCCTAGGGATCGTCTTGCGCTGCATCATTCGCTCGAGGCCGCCAGTGAGCACTCTCTACGAGACAATTCTCTTCATCACAGCTATCTGCGTGATCGTCGCGATCGTCATCGAGGCGATCAATCGTCAGCGGATCGCTCTGGTCGTGGCTACCTTCCTGGGCGCATGCGGAATGTTCCTCTCGATGAAGTATGAGCTGAAGGAGGCCGCCTCTGCAGGTGACACGATGCCTAGCTTGGTGGCGGTCTTGGACACTAACTTTTGGCTCTCCACTCACGTGACCACCGTGACCATGGGCTACGCCGCTGGTCTCCTCGCCTCTGCTCTGGCCCATGTGTGGCTGTTTGGGCAGATGCTCGGGATTCGGACTGAGGACAAGGCCGGATATAAGAGCCTCTCTAGGATGGTGTATGGGGTCACCTGCTTTGGGCTGCTCTTCGCCGTCGTCGGGACTATTTTAGGCGGCATCTGGGCTAACTACTCTTGGGGCCGCTTCTGGGGTTGGGACCCCAAGGAGAACGGCGCGCTCTTGATCGTCTTGTGGATGATTTTGACCCTTCATGCGCGCATGGGCGGCTATGTGCGTGATTTTGGCTTCTGCGTGCTCGCTGTCATTGGTGGCGCTGTCGTGGCCTTCTCTTGGTGGGGCGTCAACTTGCTCGGCGT